>NZ_JAJB01000069.1:0-34015 GCF_000583215.1 Brevibacterium sp. VCM10 | reverse complement strand
ACCTCGCGCGAGGTTGCTGGGCCGCCGTCAGGTAGCAATTAGCGGAGGCGGGCGAGGCGGGCAACTTCTGAGACGAACCATTCGACAGCGTAGACGGGGTCGCGCCCTCCGCCCTTGACGGCCGCGTCGGCTTCGGCCGCGGCAATGAGCGACTGGCCGAGCGCCACCTCGTTCCACCGCCTCACCTCCCGGCGGGCACGGTCGACCTGCCATGGCGCCATCTTCAGCTCCGAGGCCAGCTCCCCGCTGGTGCCGGCGAATCCCTGCACCTTCGCCATGCCGCGCAGCTTCATCGCCACTGCCGCCACGAGCGGGACCGGATCGGACCCGGTCGACAGCGCATGCCTGAGCAGACTCAGCGCGTTCTTCGCATCTCCGGCCACTGCCGCATCGGCGACCTTGAAGCCGGTGGCCTCGACTCGTCCACCGTAGTACTGATCGACGACCTCGGCGGTGATCGTGCCTTCGGTGTCTTCGATGAGCTGGTCGACCCCGGCATTGAGTTCGGCCAGATCGGAGCCCAGCGCCGACATGAGCGCGGCCATTCCCGCTTCGTCGATGCGTCGCTTCGCGGTCTTGAACCGGGTCTGAGCGAACTTCGCCCGATCGCTTTCGTTCTTCAGCACCGCCGCATCGATGCGCGGGAACCCGGCGGAGTCGAGCTTCTTGATGAGCTTCGCTCCCCGATTGCCGCCGGCGTGCAGCAGCACCACCACGGCGTCATCGTTCGGGGCATCCAGATAGTCGAGCGCGTCCTTGAGGAAGTCTTCCGAACACTTCTCGACGGCATCGACGACGATGAGCTTCGAGGCGGAGAACAGAGACGGTGAAGCCGCCATCGCCAGCTCACCGGCCTGGTACCCGGCAGCATCGAACTCGATCTCTTCGGGATCCTGCTTCCGCGCGGCCGACACGATGCGATCCTTGGCCATGCGCACGAGCACCGATTCGCCCCCGGAAATCATGACGACAGGGGCGGGTTTCGCCGAACTCCAGGGGATCAGGGTCTTCTTCACTGCCATGGACCCCAGCTTATCGCGGCCGTCCGACATGCCGATACGGCGCACTGACATCCACGATCTCACCCCTTTCCCTCGGCACAGCCGCGTCCGGTGCTGAATACACTCTGTGCGTAGAGCGCAACCGAACCGCAGTGATCGGTGCGCAGCACGGGCACGGGGCCGAAGGACCGCAGCGACTTCTCGCTCGGATGTCCGAAGCTGTTCTCCCCCACCGAGATGACGCCGAGGCCCGGCGCCGCGGCAGCGAAGAATTCGGGAGCCAGATCGGAGGAGCCGTGGTGGGGTGCGACGAGCACATCGACCGGCTGCACCTGTTGGGCGAGCACATACTGCTCCTCGGCTCCGACGTCGCCGGGCAGCAGCGTGCTCAGTCCCTCCTGCTCGACCCGCACCACCAGGGAGTCCTCGTTGCGCAGTTCCTCGTCCTCGGCTGCGGGAACCGACCGCAGCGGCGGCCACAGCACGTCGAGTCTCGCCGTGTCGAAGGTGAGCGTCTGACCGCGGTGGGTGGGGACCGCCTGCGCACCGGTGTCAGCGATCACGCGCCGTGCTTCCGGCGAGGTCACCACATTCGCGGAGACGAACAGCCGGTCGATCGTCCGCCCCCACGTCGTGCCGGCGTATCCGGCGAAGTGGTCGGCATCGAAGTGGGAGATGAACAGGTCGAATTCCTCGATCCCGGTTGCGTCGAGGCACGTGTCGATGGGTTTCGGCTCGCGCCCCGTGTCGACGACGAGACCGCGACCGCCACCGAGGTTGATCACCGCCGCCGACCCCTGACCGACATCGCAGACGAGCACCAGCCAGTCCTCGGCCGGCGGCTTCGCCCTCACCGTGACGATGACTGCGGCGGTGAGCACACAGCACAGAACGAGCACGGGCAGGCCCCAGAGCCTGCGACGCACGAGCATCCCGGTTCCGACCACGGCCAGGCCGAGCAGCCCGAGTGCCAGCAGCGTTCCGACCGGCGGCACCGGCCAGTCGAGGCCCGCACCGGGCAGGGCGGCGCAGATTCGGGCGATGAGGACGATCCACCAGGCCGGAAACGATCCGATCCAGGCCAACAGGGCCGGGGCGAAGTCGCCTCCGGGCAGTCCCGTCGTCGCGATGCCGGTGGCCACGAGGCTGAGGAATCCTGCCACTGTCGCCGGCATGACCGCGGGTGCGGCCAGGGCGTTGGCGGCGACCGACCAGAGTCCGATGCGCGGATCGATCGCCACGAGCACCGGGGTGCACGCGAGTTGGGCGACGAAGGGCACGATGAGTGCGGTCACGAGCACAGTGGGCAGCAGAGGCAGGTGCACGGCGAGGCGGCGCAGCAGGACCGGGACGACGAACATGATCGCGGCCGTGGAGACCACGGACAGGACGAACCCCACCGAGGTGGCCAGCACGGGGACGAAGGCCAGAAGCAGGCTCGCTGTCGAGCACATGACCGCGACCGGGGAGATCCCGCCGCCGCGCAGGAACACGAGTGCCGCCGCGATCGCCATTCCGGCGGCGCGGATGGCGCTGGGTTCGAAGCCGACGATGAAGACATAGGCGAGGCAGGTGAGCACCCCGATGCTCACTCGCAGCCGCGGTCCGGCTCGGCAGGCTCCGGCGAGCAGTCCGGCACCGAGGCTGACGATCGTGACGTTGCTGCCGGATACGGCCGAGACGTGGGTGAGGGAGACGACTCGCATATCGTCGACCATCCGGTCGTCCTGCGGTGAGGTGTCGCCGACGACGAGCCCGGGCAGCAGCCGTCCGCCGTCGTTGCCGGCGGCCACCGAATCCTCGCGCAGTTCGGTGCGAAGCGTCTCTCGCCACTGCCACAGTGTGTTCGGTTCTGCCAGCACGTGTGGGTCTGCATCGGTGGCGCGGATGTCGTCGAGGCGGGCCGTGCGCATCCGCACTCTCGCTCCGTCCGCGGCGGCTTCGGGGCTGAGCACGTGGGTGAACCCGGTGGGTGTGACCAGCGTCAGTCGCGTCCATCCGGACGCTCCGGGTTCGCTGTGGCCGACGACGAGCCCCGTGGTCTCGGCCTCTTCATCGGGGCCGTGTGCGGCGGCCAGGGCGGTGATCTGGATGGTCAGCAGACAGGTGAAGACGAGGATCCCGACACCGAGGTGATGGTGCCGTCTCAGGACAACGCCCCCGACGAACCCGAGCACGGGAATACCGAACAGCGCCCATGGTCCCGGTGCCAGGAGTGCGCTGGCCCACAGGCCCGCGGCACAGCAGAGGAGACGGACGGAGCCCGGCCACAGCGCCGCGTGCTCCCGCATCGAGGCGACCACTGCCCCGGACATCCGTGCCAGTCCGGCGCGCCTGCGCTCCCACGCCCGCGTCCCAGACCCTGGCGCTCGAGACCGCGAACCGGGACGGTCCGATTCAGCCGACGGTGACAAGGTCTTTGAGGCTCTCGAAGGTCTTCGGCCCGATGCCTTTGACGAGCAGCAGATCCTCGACGCTCGCGAACGGCTGCTGGCTGCGGTGGCTGATGATCGCCTGTGCGGTCACCGGCCCGACTCCGGGCAGCGTCTCGAGAGTCGTGGCATCGGCGGTGTTGAGATCGACTTTCCCGGTCCCGGGTGCTCCACTGTTCGCGGCTGCGGAAGAATCCGCGGTTCCCGGTGAACCGCTGCCTCCTCCCGCGCCGACGCCGTCCGCCCCCGCACCATCGACTCCGGCTGCCGGTTCTTCGCCTTCTGTCGGGATGTGGATCTGCTCACCGTCGGCGAGCACGCGCGCCAGATTCACCGCTTCGCCGTCGGCTCCGGGGCTCAGTCCTCCGGCGGCTTCGACGGCGTCCTGAACCCGGGCGCCCGCCTTCAGGGTGACCACGGAGGGATCGTTCACCGCCCCGGTGATATGGACGATCACCTCGCCGTTCGCATTCGCCGACTTCGCCGAGGCGGCTCCTTCCCGTCCTACGGCTGATCCCGCCGATCCCTCACCGGCTTCTCCTGTTTCACCGCCCTCGCCGGTCACAGCAGGCGACTGACCGGCTTCTGCACCGTCGCCGGGGTCGCCACCGCTGCCCACAGGCGAATGCTGTGGAGCGGGCCGGAAGAGGAAGAAGGCGAGGACGAGGATGCCGACCGTGGCGATGCCCAGGGCCACCACAACGGGCAGCCGCACCCGTCGCGGCTCGACGGGTTCCTCGTCACCGGCGGTGTCGGCGGTATAGATGTCGCCCGGCACCCAACCACCGCGCTCGGCACTGGCACCCAGGAGGCCCGCGAAACGATCATCCGGAGACACAGCCATGACCCGACGATAGGCGCTGCTGGCACACGACGGCCATGACAGCGCCCCGGCCTGTGGACACGGGTTCGGCGTCCACAGGGCTGAGGTGGTCAAGTCACACGAGCGTCCCCAGACCGGGGTGTGTGAGTCAGGGCTGCGTCTGCACGGTCACGCCGACCGTGCCGGGCCCGACATGGGCGGTGATGATCGTCGACAGCGTCCTGAACGAGGGCGCGAATCCGAGCTCACGCAGCCGTGAGCTCAGCAGTTCGGCATCGGCTGCGTCCATCTCCCCTTCGGCGTTCTGCACCTCGACCTGCACGGTGTCCTCGGGGTCAGCCACCTCGGAGGCGGCCTGAACGGCGAGAGTGACGATCTTCTCCAGGGCTTTGGAGCGAGTGCGCACCCGGGCGAGCGGAACGACGACTCCGGCGTTGAGGCCGAGCACGGGAACGATCTGCAGGGCCCTGCCCAGCAGCGATGATGCGGCACCGATCCGGCCGCCTCGGCGCAGATGTTCGAGGCTGCCGGGGGCGAACACGGAGTGGGTCTCGGCCGCGCACCAGTCGGCGATGGTTCCGGCGATCGATTCGACGTCGAGTCCCTGCCGGATCCCGGCCACAGCCACGGACAGCGCCCCGGCCAAGCCCGCCGAGGTGGTCCTCGAGTCGACGACGTCGATGAGGATGTCCTCAGCTGCGGCGGCGGTGACCGCGGAATCGCGGGTGCCCGACAGTTCCGCGGACATCGTCACGACGATGATGGCCTCGGCCCCGTCCTTACGCAGCCGCGCATAGGCGTCGGAGAACTGAGCCGGGGTGGCCATGGACGTGGTGACCTCGGTGCCGTCGGTCATCGTCGCACACAGATGCCCGGCATCGACCTCACCGTCGGCGAAGGCGACTCCGCCGATGAGCACGGTCAACGGCACCACGGCGAAGAGGCCGCCGGTGGCCTCGCTCAGCTCCTCGCGCTCGTCAGCGGACAGCTGCGCCGTGGAGTCGGTGACCAGCCCGATCCTCATGGGCGGCCCAGCGCCCGGTAGGTCCAGCCCGCTGCCCGCCACAGTTCGGGAGTGAGCACATTGCGGCCGTCGACGAGCACCTTCGCGCTGACGAGTTCAGCGGTCGCCGCCGGGTCGAGGTCGCGGTATTCGCGCCATTCGGTCAGCAGCAGAACCGCTTCGGCACCCTTGAGAGCATCCTCGGCGTCGGCGACGTAATCGAGTTCGGGGAACGACTTCTGCGCATTGCCGATCGCCTGCGGATCGGTGACGGTGACCAGCCCGCCCTGGGTGGCGATGAGCCTGGCCACGGCCAGGGCCGGCGAGTCGCGGACGTCATCGCTGTCCGGTTTGAACGCGGCACCGAGGATGGTGATCTTCTTGCCGATGAACGACCCGCCCAGGGCGTCACGGGCGATGTCGACCATCCGCACACGACGGCGCATATTGATCGAATCGATCTCCTTGAGGAACGCCACCGCCTGATCGGCGCCGAGCTCTCCGGCCCTGGCCATGAAGGCGCGGATGTCCTTGGGCAGACATCCGCCGCCGAAGCCGAGCCCGGCGTTGAGGAATTTGCGGCCGATCCGGTCATCCATGCCGATCGCGTCGGCGAGCTGGGTGACATCGGCTCCCGATGCTTCGCAGAGTTCGGCCATGGCGTTGATGAATGAGATCTTGGTGGCCAGGAACGAGTTCGCCGCGGTCTTGACCAGCTCGGCGGTCGCGAAGTCAGTGATCATTCGGGGCGTGTCTTCGGCGAGGATCGAGGCGTAGACCTCGTCGAGAGTCGCGGTCGCGGCCTGCCCCGGCTCACCGTCGGCGACTCCGTACACGAGACGATTCGGGTGGAGGGTGTCCTCGACGGCATGCCCTTCACGCAGGAACTCCGGATTCCACATCATCGCCGCTCCGGTGCCGGCGATGATTCCGGCCAGACGCTCGGCGGTGCCCACGGGAACGGTCGACTTTCCCACAACCACCGACGTCGCAGTCAGGTGCGGGTGCAGGGATTCCACGGCCGCATCGACATAGGTGACATCGGCGGCGAACTCACCGGGCTTCTGCGGAGTGCCCACACATACGAAGTGCACGGCCGCCTCGGCGGCGCGGGAGATATCGGTGGTGAATTCGAGTTTTCCGCGCTCCTGAGCCTTCACGAGGAGTTCACTCAGTCCCGGTTCGTAGAAGGGCGGACGGCCGGAGGTCAGGGCCTCGACCTTCTCCGTGTCGACATCGACTCCCGTGACCTCATGGCCCAGAGACGCCATCGCTGCCGCATGGACCGCGCCCAGATATCCGCAACCGATGACTGAAATTTTCAAACCGAGCTCTCCTGGGTATTGGCATGCGTTTTCGACCACACTATATGCCACCCGGTTGCACGATATGTGGAGGTTGAAACAGTAGGCTGGGAATTGTGAAGCGTTTCCTTGATTTCCTCACCAACTCACCGGCGGCTGTGACGTTTGCGGTGCTCACCGTGCTCGGCATCATCGCCTTCGCCATCCCCGGGCTGCACTCTGCAGCATGGGTCATCGGACTCGTGCTGTGCCTCGGCGTGATCGCCGCGCTGCTGATGTTCCACGGCGAATGGCGACGTGCCCAACAGCAGATCGACGCACTGCGCCAACAGCTCAGCGTCGAGCGCGGGCGGATGGACACTCTCGGACTGACCCCGGTGGAGGACACGGTCGAGCTGCTTCCCGATGAGCGTCGCGCCCGTCGCATCCTCGAGCTCATCCCGGATTCGTCGGGCCTCGTCCAGTCCCTGCGACTCGATGCGACCTTCGCGACCGTCGCCGTCGACGAACTCGAACCGCTCACCACATTCTGTGCCGAGTTCAAGAAGGCCAGCTTCGACAACCCGCGCTCGCACACGGCGTTCATGAACCTCTACCGGGCTGCCGAGGGACTATCGATCTGGGTGAAGGAGGAGACTCAAGTCTCTCCCGATGATGCCGGCACCCGTGAGATCCGTCCCGGCGATGCCCGCAAGGACGGCTGGCGCGGTTACACCGAGGCTCAGAGCCGCGGCGAACGCCTCAGCGACGATTTCGTCTCCTCCCGGTGGGAGTTCAACCAGACAGCACTCGAACTCGGACTCGTCTCAGGCAGTCCGCCGTTCAACGACTGACAACGTTCCACAGCCGACGTTCGGCAAACTGTTGGGGCCCTCACATTGTGAGGGCCCCACCTGCTGTCAGTGTTCATCTGCTCGGCTCAGTGCCGGATCCACCAGGAATCGACTGGAGCCACGGGGGTTCGTCGCTTGTGTTCCGACCGGCGATACTTCTCGATGAGCGCCGAGGCAGCCGCGGGCTCGATCTCCTTCCCTTCGAGGAAGTCATCGATCTGGTCATAGGTCAGACCCAACGACGATTCGTCCGTCTGCCCGGGTTCGTCATCGAGCAGATCCGCGGTGGGAGCCTTGACGATGAGATGTTCGGGAGCGCCGAGGTGGCGCAGCAGGTCCCGTCCCTGTCGTTTGTTCAAACCCGCCAGAGGAATGACGTCGGCCGCGCCGTCGCCGAACTTCGTGAAGAACCCGGTGACCGCCTCGGCGGCGTGATCGGTGCCGACGACGAGGGCCTTCTTCTCCCCCGCCAGCTCGAACTGGGCGATCATCCGCATCCGGGCCTTGACGTTGCCCTTGCCGAAGTCGGTGATCGGCGTTCCGGTGGCCTTCTCGTACTCCTCGGCGGCCGCATCCGTGGCGGCGCCGATGTCGATCGCCAGCTCATGATCGGCGGCGATGAACGACAGTGCATCCTGGGCGTCGGCCTCATCGGTCTGCACATGGTGAGGCAGGCGCACGGCCCAGAACTCGGCCTCGGCACCGCGACGGCGCAGGTCCTCCACCGCCAGCTGGCAGAGCCTGCCGGCCAGGGTGGAGTCCTGTCCGCCGCTGATGCCGAGCACGAGTCCTCTGACCCCGGTGGTGAGCACATAGTCGACGAGGAACTCGACACGGCGGGCGATCTCCGTCGCCGGGTCGATCTGCGGTCGCACGCCGAGGGCGTGTCGGATCTCGTCCTGGACTCTGTCGTTCGTCATGCTCTCACCAGTCGTAGTCGAAGAAGGGGCGCCGCCGTCCGGCGCCCGTACCCATGCAGTCTCCCAGATGCTGTGTTACGGCGAAGTATCGGCCGGGTCTCAGGCGTCGGGGACGATGTTGACGAGCTTAGGGGCTCGCACGATCACCTTGCGCACTCCGGCGCCGCCGAGGGCCTTGACGGCGTTCGGCGATTCGAGCGCCAGCTTCTCGAGCGCTTCTGCGGTGATGTCCGGGGCCACCTCGAGCCGTGCGCGCACCTTGCCCTTGACCTGGACCACACAGGTCACGGTCTCGGCGACGAGGTGGTTCGGGTCCGCCTCGGGGAAGGCCGCATAGGTAACCGTCGACTCGTGCCCGAGACGTGACCACAGCTCCTCGGCCAGGTGCGGCGCGAAGGGCGCGAGCATGATCGTCAGCGGTTCGAGGACGTCCCGGGTCGCACCGCCCTGCTTGGTGGCATGATTGGTGAGCACGATGAGCTTGGAGATCGCGGTGTTGAACCGCAGATGGTCCATGTCCTCGCGCACACCGTCGATGACCTGGTGGAGGACCTTGAGCGATTCGGCGTCGGCTGCGCCGTCTGCGACCACGGACTCGCCGGTGGTCTCGTCGACGAAGAGCCGCCACACGCGCTGCAGGAACCGCTGCGCACCGACGACGGCGCGGGTGTCCCAGGGACGGTCCTGCTCCAGCGGGCCCATCGACATCTCATAGACGCGGAAGGTGTCGGCACCGAAGGCGTCGTACATCTCGTCGGGCATGACGGAGTTCTTCAGCGATTTGCCGATCTTTCCGTACTCCCGGTTGACCTGTTCGCCGCCGAACCAGAAGGTCAGCTCACCGTTCGATTCGGTCCTCTCCTCCACCTCGGCGGCGGGAACGTAGACACCACGGGAATCGGTGTAGGCGTAGGCCTGGATGTATCCCTGGTTGACTAAGCGGTGGAACGGCTCGGACGAGGAGATGTGCCCGAGGTCGAAGAGGATCTTGTGCCAGAAGCGGGCATAGAGCAGGTGGAGCACAGCGTGCTCCTGCCCGCCGACGTAGAGGTCGGCGCCGCCGCGCGGCTTCGAAGCCCGCGGTCCCAGCCAGTACTTCTCGTTGGCGGGGTCGACGAGGCGGTCGTCGTTGTGCGGGTCCGCGTAACGCAGCTGGTACCACGAGGATCCGGCCCAGTTGGGCATCGTGTTCGTCTCACGCTGGTAGGTCTTCGGACCGTCACCGAGGTCGAGTTCGATGCTCGTCCATTCCCGGTTCCGGCTCAGCGCCGGTTCGGGACGGCTGTCGGCATCGTCGGGCGCGTAGGTCCGCGGTGCGAAATCGTCGACTTCGGGCAGCTGGACGGGCAGCATCTCGTCGGGCAGGGCGATGGGGGTGCCGTTCTCGTCGTAGACGATGGGGAACGGTTCGCCCCAGTAGCGCTGGCGGGAGAACAGCCAGTCGCGCAGTCGGTACTGAGTGGACTCGGTGGCCAGCCCCTTCCCGGCCAGCCATTCGGTGACCCGGGCCTTCGCCGCGTCGATTTCGAGGCCGTTGATGTCGATCTCGGCATTGGCCGAGTTGATCATCACGCCGGTGCCCGTGAACGGAGCGTCCTCATCGTGGTCGGCCGGCGGCTGCACGGTGCGGATATAGGGCAGTCCGAAGGTCTTCGCGAAGTCCCAGTCACGGGCGTCTTCGGCGGGTACGGCCATGATCGCTCCGGTGCCGTAGCCCATGAGCACGTAGTCGGCGATGAAGATCGGAACCTGCGCACCGGTGGCCGGGTTGAGCGCATAGGAGCCGGTGAAGATGCCTGTCTTCTCACGGCTCTGCTGCCGGTCGGCGTCGGTCTTGGCCGCGGCGGCTCTCTGGTAGGCGGCGATCGCCTCGGCGGGGGTGGCCTCTCCCCCGCGCCAGGACTCGGGCGTGGACTCGTCCCAAGCGCCTGCGGTCAGGTCGGCGACCTGCGGATGTTCGGGGCTGAGCACGAGGTAGGTGGCGCCGAACAGAGTGTCCGGGCGGGTGGTGTAGACCTCGATGTCGCAGGTCTCATCACCGGCGACGGGCAGGCGCAGCAGGGCGCCCTTCGACCGGCCGATCCAGTTGACCTGCATCGCGTGGATCGCATGCGGCCAGTCCAGCACGTCGAGATCGTCGATGAGACGGTCGGCGTAGGCGGTGATCCGCATGTTCCACTGACGCAGCCGGCGGGTGAAGACCGGGTAGTTTCCGCGTTCGGACAGGCCTTCGGCGGTGACCTCCTCGTTGGCCAGCACGGTGCCGAGTCCCGGACACCAGTTGACCGGGGATTCGGAGACGTAGGCGAGGCGGAAGCCCTGCAGGACGTTCTCCCGCTCGGCCGGACTCAGATCCGACCAGGCGCGACCGTCGGGGGTGGGTCGCGCACCGGAGGCGAACTGTTCGATGAGTGTGTCGATCGGACGAGCCGCGCCCTTGGCTTCACCATCGGGGGTGGTCGCCTCGGAGTCATACCAGGAGTTGAAGATCTGCAGGAAGATCCACTGCGTCCATTTGACGAATTCGTCGTCGGTCGTGGCGAAGCGACGACGCACATCGTGGGCCAGGCCCAGACGACGCAGCTGCTCGGTCATGTTCGCGATATTGGCGTCGGTGGTGATGCGCGGGTGCTGACCGGTCTGCACCGCGTAGAGATCGGCGGGCAGCCCGAAGGCGTCATAGGACAGGGCGTGCATGACGTTGTGTCCGCGCATCCGCTGGTAGCGGCCGTAGACGTCGGTGCCGAGGTAGCCCAGTGGGTGGCCGACGTGCAGTCCCGCACCGGAGGGGTACGGGAACATGTCCATGATGTAGAGGGACTCGCGTCGGCTGAGGTCGGCAGGCGGACCGTAGGGCGACGAAGCGTCCTGGGAGTCGAGCTCGCCGAGGTCTCCGGTGGGGTTCGGGGTGTGGAACGTGCCCGATTCGTCCCACGTGCGCTGCCAAGACTTCTCGATCTTTTCGGCCAGCGCCGCGTCATAGCGGAAACCGGTCTCCTCAGGGTTCGTCGTCATTACCTTCCTTCGCTGAACAGACGTGAGCGGGTTCTGACCATCGTACTCTGAACGCCCCCTGATTCGACTTGGTTAGACTGCTCACAGGTCAGCGGACGCCGGTTATCTCGGCAAACGTGATCGATTTCACTGAGACCCGGCCGAACTGTAAGATAACCGAGCAGTAACTTACGTCCTCGAAGGAGACTCATGAGCTCAACGACCATGCCGCAGTCGTCAACACCCGTCGTCGGTTTCGAGGTCGATACCGCCTCGTCGACCACCGATATCTTCCTCAGCACAGTCGCTGAGAACCCCACTCGCCCTCTGGTCGCCAAGCCCGACGGTGACGGTTGGGACGAACTGACCGCAGCCGAATTCCTCGCAGAGGTCAAGGCAGCCGCGAAGGGACTCATCGCCTTGGGTGTGGGAGTCGGTGACCGGATCGCGATCTTCGGCCCCACCTCCTATGAGTGGACGCTCAGCGACTACGCCATCTGGTATGCCGGCGGGATCTCCGTGCCGTTCTACGACACCTCCTCGGAGGCACAGCTGAGCTGGATGCTCACCGATGCCGACGTCACCCGTGGGCTCGTCTCCTCGCGCGACCATGCCGATCGGGTGCGTGCCGCGGCCAAGGCCGCCGGACGCGACGAGCCGGCGCTGCGGGTCTGGGACGACGGCGCTTTCGCCGATCTCACCGAGGCGGGCAAGGACATCAGCGACGATGAGCTCGAAGCCGCCCGCTCGCAGGTCGACGCCGATTCCGTTGCCACGATCATCTACACCTCCGGGACCACCGGCAAGCCCAAGGGCTGCGTACTCACCCATGCGAACTTCGTGCAGACTTCCCAGGCCGCGCGCCACCAGATCCCCAGCGTCCTGGACACGAACATGCGCTGCCTGCTGTTCCTGCCGCAGGCCCACGTCTTCGCCCGGTTCATCGAGGTCCTGGCCATCAGCAACGGTGCTGTGCTGGCGCACCAGTCGGATCTGACGAAGCTCACCGATGCCATGGGCAGCTTCCGCCCCTCGTTCATCCTCGGTGTGCCCCGTGTCTTCGAAAAGGTGTTCAATTCCGCGCTGGCGACCGCTCAGGCAGGCGGCAAGGAAAAGATCTTCCGCCGTGCCGAGCAGGTCGCAGTCGCCTACTCGAAGGCGCTCGACACCGGCAAGGTGCCGACCGCCCTCAAGCTCCAGCATGCCTTGTTCGACAAGCTCGTCTATTCGAAGCTGCGCGCAGTTATGGGCGGCAACGTCACTCACGCGGTCTCCGGCGGCGGCGCACTCGGCTCTCACCTCGGCCACTTCTTCCGCGGACTGGGCATCATCGTCCTCGAAGGCTACGGACTCACTGAGACCACGGCACCGATCACCGTCAACATTCCGGAGAAGTCGAAGATCGGAACCGTCGGCGTTCCGCTGCCGGGCGTCTCGGTGGCCATCGCTCCCGACGGTGAGATCCTGGCCAAGGGCGTGCCGGTCTTCCGCGAATACTGGAACAACCCCGAGGCCACGGCCAAGGAGTTCCACGACGGCTGGTTCGGCACCGGTGACCTCGGCTCACTCGACGACGACGGGTATCTGACGATCAACGGCCGCAAGAAGGAGATCATCGTGACCTCCAGCGGCAAGAACATCGCCCCGGCTCCGCTCGAAGATGTGCTGCGGCGCCACCCGATCATCGGCCAGCCGGTGCTCGTCGGCGAGAACCGCAAATTCGTCTCGGCGCTGATCTTCCTCGATTCGGAGATGCTGCCGGGCTGGCTGAAGAACCACAATCTGCCCCAGATAAATCTACGCGAAGCTGCCGAAGACGATGCGATCCGGGCCGAAGTGGCCAAGGCCGTCGAACAGATGAACAAGACCGTCTCACGTGCCGAGGGGGTCAAGAAGTTCACAATCATGCCGATCGAGCTCAGCGAGGACAACGGCTACCTCTCCGCCAAGCAGTCGGTCAAGCGTCACCTCATCAACAAGGACTTCGCCGCCGAGATCGACGCGCTCTACGCCGCCTGACGAACAGCCGCTGCCGGCAGGGGCACAGACACTGAACTCAGCCTGCGGGGTACGGCCCGGGCACGGACTCCAACGGTCCGTCCCGGGCCGCCGTCGTTCCGCCTCGGCGGCGGATGGACCCTTCCCTGGCCCGGGAGGACGGGGCGACGGTGACGGCGGGCCGCCTCGGCGCGGGCTTGCCTCTGCGTCGTAAGCTGAGGTCAGAAGTCGCACTCATCGATCTCTTTGGAGGCAGCGTCATGTCCGAGTCCACCGATCACACTCCCAGCTACGTGACCGAAGGCGCGGCGTTCAACCGCGATACGAACTACATCGACGATCGCATCCTCAACGATCCGAACGCTCAGTGGCCCGTCGAACCGGGCCGGTATCGCCTCGTCGCCGCCCGCGCCTGCCCGTGGGCGAACCGGACGATCATCGTCCGTCGCCTCCTCGGGCTCGAGGACGCCATCTCCCTCGGTCTGCCCGGCCCCACCCACGATGCCAGGTCGTGGACGTTCGACCTCGATCCGGGCGGGGTGGATCCGGTGCTCGGCATCGAACGGCTGCAGCAGGCGTTCTTCGCGCGCTTTCCGGACTATCCGCGCGGAATCACCGTGCCTGCCGTCGTCGACGTGCCCACCGGCGTCGTCGTGACCAACGACTTCCCGCAGATCACGGAGGACTTCTCCACTCAGTGGACCGACTACCACCGCGCAGGCGCCCCGAATCTCTGGCCCGAAGAATCCCGGGAGGAGATGGAGAAGGTGATGCGCCATATCTATACGGAGATCAACAACGGGGTCTACCGCTGCGGCTTCGCCGGTTCCCAGGACGCCTACGATGCCGCTTTCGATCGCCTCTTCAACGCGCTCGACATCGTCGAGGATCGGCTCAGCCGGTCACGGTTCCTCATGGGTGAGACCATCACCGAGGCGGATGTCCGACTGTTCACCACGCTCGTACGCTTCGATCCCGTCTACTTCGGTCACTTCAAGTGCAATCGGCAGCCGCTCACGGCGTTCGAGAACCTCTGGGGCTACGCCCGCGACCTGTACCAGACGCCCGGCTTCGGCGACACGGTCGATTTCGCACAGATCAAACAGCACTACTACATCGTCCACCAGGACGTGAATCCGACGCAGATCGTGCCCAAGGGCCCCGATCTCTCCGGTTGGCTCAGCGATCACGGCCGTGACCGGAAGTTCGGCGGATCGCCGTTCGGCGACGGGACGGCTCCCGGACCGGTCAAGCCCGGCGAAGAGGTCGCTCCCGCCCATACGGCATCGGCCTGGGTGAGCTGACTCACGGGCGAGCCGCTCCCTCGAGGAGCCGATGCGCTGCTGGTCCTGGCGCCCACCCCGGCCGAGAGGACATCCGCCACAGCTGAGCCGGAAGGCAGACTGCCGGTGAGCCCACCTGTGGCAGCGGTCGCGACAGCGGCGGCGACAGCGGCGAGAGAGTCCGGATCAGGGTTCGGCATGGCCAAAAGTCCGGATAAGGGCGCGGCCCGCCGCTCACAGTGCGCTCACAGCGGTTAGTGTGGAAACGAACACCTCAGACCGGATTACGAACGCACCGTGCGGATACTCATCGAAGGAGCACACACGTGGCACCTGCCAAAGTACTGGCCTCACGCAACACCGTCGCTGAGGTCGGCCACAATGCCGTCAACAGACCCGGGCCCGCCCACCTCGTGCGCGCAGTCCAGCGTTTCGGACAGCGCCTGGGCAATCAGTTCGGTGCCGCGATCACCTATTTCCTCGTACTCGCGGTCATGCCCATCGCCATGGTCAGCCTCGCGAGCATCGGCTTCGTCCTCGACGTCGCCCGCCCCGAGCTCCTCCCCGAGGTCACGAAGCAGATCGAGACGTTCGCAGCAGGCAACGAATCCCTGGCCGAGCAGCTCGAGAGCTACCTGCTGCAGTGGCAGGCGGTCGGAATCATCGGTATCATCACCGGCCTCTACACGGGGCAGGGATTCATCGGCAACCTCGGCGCCGCGGTGCGAGCCCAGCTGCACGACGACTTCGACGATGCTGTGCCGGAGAAGTCCTTCGTCAGCAAGGTCCTCAACAACGTGATCACTCTCATCGGCCTCATCATCGGGCTCCTCCTGGCCGTGGCGCTCACCGTCGTCGGCACCGGTCTGCGCTCGATGATCGTTGACTTCCTCGGGCTCTCCGGCATCGCCGCAAGCATGCTGTTCATCGTTCCGGTCGTCCTCACCTTCGGCGCCGCCTGGATGATCTTCTGGTTCCTGTTCACAATGCTGCCGGAGAGGCCGGTGGACAGACAGGCGAAGAACCGCGGCTCCCTCATCGGCGCGACCGCGTTCCTCATCCTCATCAACTTCTCCACCGTGCTCGTCAACCTCTTCTCCGGAAACAAGGCCGCCGGTGTGTTCGGCTCGATCATCGCGATCATGCTCACGCTCAACGTCTTCGCCCGCATCGTCCTGTTCATCGCTGCGTGGATCGGCACGGCGAAACCGCCGCGGTCGCGTGAGGAGGAGCCGGAATACCGGTTCGTCGAACCGAAGGTGCAGGCGCAGAGCCTCGGCGCACTCATCACCGGCGCGGGAATCGTGGCGCTGACCCTGCTCGGCTTCAAGCGATTCGAGGAACGCCGGTCCGATCGCGAGTAGGCGAGACGGTAGACTGTGGGCGCATCCGTTTCAACTGACCGAGGGGACACGACCTTTGACTGACGCTACGACTGCTCGCCTGGACGATTGGGCGAAGAAGCAGACCGCCGCCGAAGAACTCATTCCGCTAGTCGGACGCCTGTACCGTGAGAACGACGTGCTGCTCACCCTGTTCGGGCGGTCACTGCTGAATAAGTCGGTGACCGGCATGATCAAGGCGCACCGCTATGCTCGCCACTTCCTCGGCGAAGAGCTCGACATCCAGATCACCCACCGCATCGTCAAGGCGCTGTCGGGGCTCAACCTGGCACCGGCCCGCATCGATCTGGGCCGCCTCATCGAGAAGCTCGATGATCCGAACGCCGATGTCGATGCCTTCCTCGCCTCCGAGCTCGCCGATGTCGTCGAATCTCAGTCCGGCAAGGGTGAGGTCCGCGATATCGTCCTCTACGGCTTCGGTCGCATCGGTCGTCTCCTCGCCCGCATTCTCATCGATCGTGCCGGCGGCACCGGTATGCGTCTGCGTGCCATCGTCGTGCGCCGCAATGGAGAGAACGACATCGTCAAGCGCGCCTCCCTGCTGCGCCGCGACTCGGTCCACGGAGCCTTCGACGGCAGCATCGTCGTCGACGAAGAGAACAGCACCATCCAGGCCAACGGCACCCTCATCCAGGTCATCTACTCCGATGACCCCTCCGAGGTCGACTACACAGCATACGGAATCAACGACGCCATCATCGTCGACAACACCGGAAAGTGGCGCGACGACGAGGGCCTGTCCAAGCACCTCGCCTGCCCCGGTGCGTCGAAGGTCCTGCTCACGGCTCCCGGCAAGGGCGATGTGAAGAACATCGTCTTCGGAGTCAACGACGATGCGATCCTCGGTTCGGACACGGTCGTCTCGGCCGCCTCGTGCACGACGAACGCGATCACCCCGGTGCTCAAGGCCATCAACGACAAGTTCGGTGTCCGCAACGGCCACGTCGAGACCGTCCATTCGTTCACCAACGATCAGAACCTCATTGACAACTTCCACAAGGGCTCCCGCCGCGGCCGTGCGGCCGGGCTGAACATGGTCCTGACCGAGACCGGTGCCGCCAAGGCCGTGGCCAAGGCTCTTCCGGAGCTGGCCGGGAAGCTCTCGGGCAACGCGATCCGCGTACCCACCCCGAATGTGTCCATGGCGATCCTCAACCTCAACCTGGACACGGCCACCTCGGTCGACGAACTCAACACGTTCCTGCGCGAAGTGTCGATGCATTCGCCGCTGCGCAACCAGGTCGACTACGTCACCTCTCCCGAGCTCGTGTCCACCGACCTCGTCGGCTCCAAGCGCGCCGGTGTCGTCGACGGTCTGGCCACGATCGTCGACGAGGACCGCGTCGTCGTCTACGTCTGGTACGACAACGAATTCGGCTACTCCTGCCAGGTCGTGCGCTGCGTGGCCAAGATGGCCGACGTCGACGTCCCGGCCTTTCCCTGATATCGATATCGCCGAGGCGGCCTGCCGCAACGCTCGGATGAGCGTTCGATGACCGGCTGAGACAGGTGCCCGGAGTCTCACGACTCCGGGCACCTTCGTCATTCACGTCCGTCGCCGTCCCCGCCGGGCCTCGCGCCAGTGGTTCAGCACATCCTCAGCACCATCCCGCACCCTGGGCCGCATACCCTCTGCTTCGTGCCGCAACCCCGTGGGAACGGCAGAACCTCCCGCAGGAACGGGAGGTTCTGCCGGTTTCGGGATGGTCATTCAGCAGCGGGAGGAGTCAGTCACTCCGCGGCATCGGACTCCATGGCTTCATGCAGCCAGATCGGCGTGAAACTGGCGAACCGGTCAGCCAGTTCGTCGTCGCTGTCGAGGATGACGGCGAGTCGATCATCGGCGTTGGCCAGCTCATTCGCCCAGATGGGCCCCAGACAGGCCAGCAGCAGGCAGGCGATGACGACGGCGCCGGCCAGAATCGGCGTCTCGGCCCACAGCAGGATGCCGAACAGGATCCCGACGACAGCGAAGCCGAGGGCCACGGCGAGTCCGGCGTCGCGCGTCCGCGGCGCCTTGGCCCGCGCCGGACGGGTGGCCGCGATCGAATCGAGCACGTCCCGGTTGATCCGCGTCCAGGCGATGATCGCGCCCAGCGCACAGACGATGCCGATCATGATGAGGCTGAATGCCGAGAACAGCAGCACCGCATCGATGTGATCGCCTTGAGCCTGGACGGCGGCCCCGAGTCCGGCGACGAGCATCGCCAGGGCGAGCACCAGCATGCTCAGCAGACGGGCACGGCGCACAGCGATGAGTTCGGCGATCGCCCTGGCCAGGAACGCCCGCTGCGCCGCAGGGTCATCGGCTTGACTCACCGCACGTACCCGAGCTTCTTGTCCACGGTGTGCGGGAACTGCTCCCCGGCCAGATACGCCTCGAACAGGCGATGGAACTGCTCGGCCAGTCGCATTCTCCACCCGTTCGTGTCTCCGCTCATATGCGGGGTGATGATGACATCGTCCATCGACCACAGAGGATGGTCGGCCGGCAGCGGCTCTTCGTCGAAGACATCGAGCCCGGCTCCGGCGATCTGCCCGTCGCGCAGGGCGGTGACGAGTGCGTCGGTGTCGACGGTGTCTCCGCGTCCGACATTGATGAATACGGCGGTGTCATCCATGGCGGCGAATGCCTCGGTGCCGATGAGCCTCTCGGTCTTCTCCGTCAGCGGTGCGATGTCGATGACCCAGTCGAATCCGGCCACATGCTGGGGCAGGGCGGCGGAGTCGATGACCTCACCGAAGTCGGCATCGCCGCTGCGGGCGCGCGACCCGGCTCCGGTGACCTCGATGTCGACGGCCGTCAGCAGGCGGGCGATGCCCCGGCCGATCGCACCGGTGCCGACGATGAGCGCCTTGGTTCCGGCGATATCGCGGGTCGACCGGCGGTTCCACTTCCCCTCCGCTTGGTCGTTGAGCGAGCCGATCGAGCTCTTCGCATGCATGAGGATGTAGCTGAGGACGAACTCGGCGATCGGTCGGTCGAAGATCCCCCGGGCGTTCGTCACCGTCACCGGCGAGTCGACGAGCTCATCGAAGAGGAGCGAATCGACGCCCGCCGCGGCGGCATGGACCCAGTCGAGCCGGTCGGCATGTGCATAGGCGTCCTTGAGTGCGGTGGAGAAGAAATCCCACATCAGCAGCACATCGGTGCCGGGCAGCGCCTGGGACAGGGTCGACGCCTCGGCGATGCGCAGTTCGATCCCGTCCCGCTCCCCCAGATCAGTGATCAGTTCGGGGATCTCGGTCCCGGGTGCGTTGAGTATGGTCAGTACCGTCATTCCTCGGCTCCTTGGACAGTGGGCTTTCTGCCACACTAACCGATGAAGCCTCGACCGGGGTGGAAACCGACGCGGACACGGCCCCCGCATTCTCTGCTGCGACGTCGAGGCTCTCCCGCTTCGCCGGCTCGTTCTTCAGCGTCTGCGCCAGCGGAGTGTTGGGCAGGAAGCAGAGGAAGACGAAACCGAGGACCGCCAGCGGAGCCACCCACAGGAACAGGGGCACGAGGGCATCGTTGTAGGAGGTGATGATGAGCGAATGCATCGGCTCCGGCAGCTTCGACACGATCTCCGGGGTCAGCCCGGTCGAGGAGACCTTGGGCATGTGACCCTCCGGGGAGGCCTGGGCGATCTCCGTGATTCCGGACTTGATGTTGTCCATCAGCCGCTGGGTGAACACGGAACCGATGAAGGCCATGCCCAAGGTGGCGCCGACCTGTCGGAAGTAGTTGTTCGAGGCGGTCGCGGTGCCGACCATGGACACCGGGAAGGCGTTCTGGACGACGAGGACGAGAGTCTGCATGCTCAAGCCCAGTCCGAGTCCGAGCAGCGCCAGGCAGCCGATGGTCTCCCAGGCCGAGCTCTCGGCCTTGAGCTGGGAGAGCAGGACGAGTGCGGCGGCCATGATGAGGATGCCGGTCAGCGGGTACTTCTTGTACTTGCCGGTGCGGGAGACGATGAATCCGACGAGCGTCGACGACACGAGCATGGTGCCCATCATCGGCACCATCATCAATCCCGCGACGGTGGCATCGATGCCGTGGACCATCTGCAGGTAGGTGGGCATGTAGGAGAGCACACCGAACATGCCGATGCCGACGAAGAGACCGGCGATCGTGCACAAAAGGAAGTCGCGATTGGCGAACAGGTGCATCGGAATGACCGGTTCGCTGACCTTGAGTTCGACGAAGACGAAGGCGACTGCAGCGATGATTCCGGTGACGATGAGCCCGTTGATCTGCCATGATCCCCATTCGTAGTCGTGTCCGCCCCAGGCGGAGGTGAGCACGATGCAGGAGGTCACGATGGACACGAGCGCCATGCCGATGACATCGATCTTCGGACGCTTGCCTGCGCCCTTGTCATGCTTGGGCACCTTGAGGAACACGGCGGCGGCGATGAGGGCGATGATGCCGAGCGGGAAGTTGATGGCGAACGCCCAGCGCCAGCCGGGCCCTTCGGTCAGCCAGCCGCCGATGAGCGGTCCGGCCACGGACGACACGGCGAAGGCCGAGCCCATGATGCCCATGTACTTGCCGCGTTCGCGGGCGGGGACGACGGAGGCGATGATCGACTGTGAGAGGATCATCATTCCGCCGCCGCCGATGCCCTGGAGCACGCGGCCGAGGATCAGCGTCGACATCTCGTTCGCGACGAGGGCGAAGACCGATCCCAGCAGGAAGCAGCAGATGGCGAACATGAACAGCGGCTTGCGTCCGAACAGGTCACCGACCTTGCCGTAGACGGGCATCATGATCGTCGAGGCGAGCATGAATGCGGTGGAGACCCACAGCATCTGGTCGACGCCGTCGAGTTCGCCGACGATGGTCGGCAGCGCGGTCGCCAGCACCGTCTGATTGAGGGAGAACATGAACATCGCGATCATCAGGCCCACGAAGAGCAGAATGATCGCCGAGGTGGCCATCGGCTCGGTCTGTGAGCCGGGTCCCGCTGCTGCGGAGTTCTTCGAGGTGGTTGCCGTCATCGCCTTCTCATCGGTTTCGTGGTTGCTTCTCATCACAGCTTTCGTCATTGCAGTCGGTCCAATACCTTGCGGAACAGGCTCAGGGAGTCTTCGAAGATCGCTGGGGTTCCGCCTTTGCCCTCGACCGCTTCGGGATCGGCCTTGATCGTCTGTCCCGCATGATTGAGCGGGACGCGGCAGAGTTGGGTGAGCATGCGCGCGCTGCGCCAGGCAGAATCCTCGGAGGAGAACTCCTGGCCGAGGTGGCGCAGTCGGTCGAGCACGTGGCCGGTGACGATCTCTTCGAGTTCTTCGGCCCGGTCGAAGCTCTTGCTCACGATTTCCGGATACAGGGCGAAGAGACGGCGGCGCCGAGCCGGAAGTTTGGGATCGACGGAGCCGACGAGCAGCGCTTCGCGGACGAAGCGCGCCGTGTCCTCGGCCAGCGTGTCGAGCCCGGCAGGGCTGTGGACGTAGTCGAAGGCAAGGCCCTCATCGACGCTGACCTCGGATCCGAGGCCGACGATCGCGTCCTCTTTCGTCTCGAAGTAGTTGAAGAAGGTACGCGTCGACACCCCCGCGTCTGCGGCGATGTTCGCCACGGTGGCGCAGGCCAGGCCGTCTTCGAGGACGCGGGTGATCGCCGCCTCGTGGAGGGCGCTGCGGGTCAGCCGCGCCTTTTTCGAGCGCAGGGATTCTTCAACGGGCATACGTCCATTTTGCACCAGGTGCAAACTTTCACCAACTGCAAATATGCAATTGTGCACTATTTCACTGTGTGCAGTGTTCTACATCAGCGTCTTCAGCCTCGCCCGGTGCTGTTCGAGGGTCTGCAGCTGGCCGAGCAGTGCGGCCTGGCCTGCTCCGTCGGCGGTGTCCTGGCGCTGCAGGCGGGAGTGGAGTTCCTTGGCGATGCGTTCGAGGTCGTAGTCGAAGAGGCGGGCGACGATGCCGCGGGCGAACCGGTCGATCCCGTCCCCTTCGATCACCGGCAGCGGGGTCACGAGCAGCTGAGCCACATAGGGTCTGAGGTCCTCGTCAGCGGCGTCGAGGACGCGCTCGGCCCATTTCGACTGGGCGGGGCCGGCGGCACCCAGTCCCCCGGCTTGTCTGATCGCGTCCTGGATCCGCCGGTAGCCGGGGTGTTCGAAGGCCTTCGCGGACAGCGAGTCGAAGAGCTTCGCATTCACCACCTCCGGATGTTGGAGGGCGACCATGAGGGCGCCCTTCTCCGTCTTCAGCCGGGCAGGGCTGATCGGGGCCGAGAGGTTCGAGACGTCGGGGCGTTCCTCGTAGACGTATTCCAGGCTGCGTTCGTCGGAGGCCTCGCCCGCCGAGGCGGGCCCGGGTTCGCGTGCGCCCCCGGACGGGGCGTGCCCCGGTCCGGTTCCGGCACCGGTTCCCGGGCCGGGTGCGGCTGACGTCGAAGCCGCAGGGGCGGTCGGCGTCGGCGGCGGACCGTCGCGGTAGGACGACTGGCGGGCGGGCGCCTCGGCGGGCCGTCTGTTCTGCTTCGGCTGGCGGGCCGCGGTCCGGACCGCGGCCTCCACCTCATCGATGTCGACGCCGATGCGGCCGGCGACGAACCGGTAGTAATGCGAAAGACTGTTTCGGTCGCGGACGTCGGTGAGCACCTCGGCGGCGGCGCGGACCGCGGAGATCCGACCTTCGACGGTGTCGAGGTCGAAGCGGGCGATCGCGGTGGTGATGACGAATTCGAAGAGCGGCTTGCACCCGTCGATGAGTTCGCGCAGGGCCGCGTCGCCTTTCCGCATCCGCAGGTCACAGGGGTCGAGGCCGTCGGGTTCGACGGCGACGAAGGTCTGGGCGCTGAACAGGCTCTCGAATTCGAAGGCCTTGAGTGCCGCCTTCTGACCGGCGGCGTCGCCGTCGAAGGTGAAGATCACCTGTCCGGTCGGGTCGTCGCCGAGGAGGCGGCGGATGATCTTCACGTGTTCGGCGCCGAAGGCCGTGCCGCAGGTGGCCACGGCCTGGTCGACTCCGGCGAGGTGGGCGGCCATGACGTCGGTGTAGCCCTCGACGACGACGACGCGCTTGGTCTTCGCGATCGACTTCTTCGCCAGATCGAGCCCGTAGAGGACCTGGTTCTTGTGGTAGAGCGCGGTCTCCGGGGTATTGAGGTACTTCGGTCCCTTGTCGTCGTCATAGAGTCGGCGGGCGCCGAAGCCGATGGTCCGGGCCGTCATATCCTTGATCGGCCAGATCACCCGACCGCGGAACCGGTCGTAGATTCCGCGTCCGCCCTCGCTGGCCAGGCCGCCGGCGAGGATCTCCTCATCGGTGAAGCCGGCCCGGCGCAGATGGGTCGTCAGTCCATCCCAGGATTTCGGGGCGAAGCCGATGCCGAACTCTCGGCTCGACTCCGCGGGGAAGCCGCGGCCGGTGAGGAAGTCGCGTCCGATCTGCCCGGCTTCGGATTCCAGAGCCTGGGCGAAGAAGCGCCCGGCGACTTCGTGCATCTCCAGCAGTCGCTGCCTGCGGCTGGCCTGTTCCCGGTCGGGTCCCTTCCCGTCCTCGTAGCGCAGATGCATTCCGGCCTTGCCGGCCAGGGTCTCGACGGCTTCGACGAAGCTGAGCTGTTCGACCTTCTGCAGGAAGGTGAATACATCGCCGGACTCACCGCAGCCGAAGCAATGGTACATCCCGACCTGGGGGCGCACCGTGAACGAGGGAGTCTTCTCGTCGTGGAACGGGCACAGACCCTTGAGCGATCCGATGCCTGCGGTCTTGAGGGTGACGAATTCCCCGATCACCTCGTCGATGCGGGTGCGGCTGCGCAGTTCGTCGATGTCCTCGCGCTTGATGAGTCCGGCCATGGTCTAGAGCCGATCCTCCGCTCCGGCGTTGAGGTGGTGGTAGAGAGCCCAGGCGGAATGGTCGGTCAGGGAGGCGATCTGGTCGACGATGACGCGCCGCCGTGCGGAGTCGTCGGCGGCCTCGGCGTGGTCGGCGCGGAACATCGGATCGAGCTTGTCCGGTGACTGCGAATACCATTCGGCGAGTTCGTTGATGACCGCTGCCTGGATGTCATGGAGTCGCAGTCGATCCTCGGCGACCATCACCGTCAGTGTGGCCATGCCCTTGAGCACGGCGATCTCGACGGTGGTCGTCTCGGGCACGACGAGTGAGGCGGAGTATCGGGCGAGTGGTTCCCACCCGAATTCCTCACGGGTCGCGGATTCCGCGGCACCGACGAAGCGCCCGATGAGCTGACTGGTCATGTGTTTGAGACCGGCCTGAGCCCGACGGGATCCGTCGAAGGCCTCCTTGGGCCAGTAGGCGGCGGCCTGCAGTCGGCCGAGCGCCTTGTCCATCTCCGCATCGGTGGTCTCCGGCAGATACCACTGACGAGTGATGTCGAAGAGTTCGGTCCGGCGGTCGTCGGCGGCGAAGTCGACGAGGTCGAGGTGTCCCGCGACGATGGCATCCTCGACGTCGTGGACGGAGTACGAGATGTCGTCGGCCAAGTCCATGACCTGGGCTTCGATGCATCTCTGGCCGTTGTCGATGCCGTCGCGGTAGAAGTCGAAGACAGCACGGTCGTCATCGTAGACACCGAATTTGCGCACCCCGGAGTCGCGGCGACCGGCCGTGGCTTCGGCTCGCGGCCACGGGTACTTCGTCAGTGCGTCGAGGCTGGCGCGGGACAGGTTGAGACCGGCCGGTCGACCGTCGTCGGCGATGACCTTCGGTTCGATGCGGGTGACCAGGCGCAGGGTCTGGGCGTTGCCTTCGAAGCCGCCGATGTCGGCGCACAGGGCATCGAGGATCGTCTCTCCGTGGTGGCCGAAGGGCGGGTGTCCGAGGTCGTGGGACAGGCAGGCGGTGTCGACGATGTCGGGATCGCAGCCGAGGTAGCGGGCGAGTTCGCGTCCGACCTGGGCCACCTCGAGGGAGTGGGTGAGGCGGGTGCGGACGAAATCGTCCGTGCCCGGGGACACGACCTGGGTCTTCGCACCGAGGCGGCGCAGGCCCGAGGAATGGAGGACGCGGGCACGGTCGCGCTGGAAGGCCGATCGTCGTGGATTCTTCGCCGGTTCGCTCACCCACCGCTCCTCGTCCCAGGGCGAGTAGACCGCCACGGTACCCGTCCGCACCGAGGTGCGCGGGTGAGTGTCGAAGGGCATTCTCATCCTCCTGAGATGTCGAGTTCGGCCTCCGACAGCAGCGACTTCCCGCTGGGATCGAAGATGCGGGAGTCCAGCCAGCCTTCGGGCAGGTGCGGCTTCTTCGGCCGGGTGGTGCGGCCGCGGGACCCTTCGGCGGCTGCTCCCGGATAGGGGGCGTCCTTGTCGAGCTGGTCGAGCAGTCCGGCAAGTTCCTCGAGGGAGGAGACCATGGCCAGCTGACTGCGCAGCTCTCCTCCGACGGGGTAGCCCTTGAAGTACCAGGCGATGTGTTTGCGCAGGTCACGGACGCCGAGGAATTCGTCTTCGAAATGATCGACGAGGTACTCGCCGTGTTTGTACACGGCTCGGGCCACCTCGGCGAGGCCGGGACGGTGGCGTTCGTCGCTGCCGTTCAACGCGTTCGCGAGGTCGCCGAACAGCCACGGCCGTCCCTGGCAGCCGCGCCCGATGACGACGCCGTCGCAGCCGGTCTTGGCCATCATGTCCAGGGCATCCTCGGCGGCGAAGATATCACCGTTGCCGAGCACCGGTACGGTGTCGCCGAGGTGGTCCTTGAGCCGGGCGATCGCGTCCCAGTCCGCAGTCCCCGAGTAGAGGTCCGCGGCGGTGCGGCCGTGCAGTGCGACGGCGGCGACGCCGGCGTTGCGAGCGGTTTCGGCGGCGTCGAGGAAGGTCGTGTGGTCGGCGTCGATGCCTTTGCGCATCTTCACCGTCACGGGTACGTCCCGGCGGGCCGCCTCGGTGACGGCCGTTGTCACGATGGATTTGAACAGGTCCTGTTTCCACGGCAGCGCGGAGCCGCCGCCCTTGCGGGTGACCTTGGGCACGGGGCAGCCGAAGTTGAGGTCGATGTGATCGGCCCGGTCCTCCTCGACGAGCATCCGCACGGCCTGGCCCATGGTCACCGGGTCGACTCCGTAGAGCTGGACGGAGCGCGGGGTCTCATACGGTTCGTGGTGGATGATGCGCATCGTCTTCGGATTGCGCTCGACCAGCGCCCGGGTGGTGACCATTTCGGTCACGTA
Source organism: Brevibacterium sp. VCM10 (assembly GCF_000583215.1). Taxonomy (NCBI): domain Bacteria; kingdom Bacillati; phylum Actinomycetota; class Actinomycetes; order Micrococcales; family Brevibacteriaceae; genus Brevibacterium; species Brevibacterium sp. VCM10. The sequence continues at coordinate 7,880 of NZ_JAJB01000069.1, read as the reverse complement.
CAGGCCGGCTCCGTATTCGCGGCACAGGCGGCGGAAGGCGGTGTTCGTGATTCCGGCCATGGGCGCGAGCACGACGGGCGAGGACAGCTCGATGGGCCCGATGCGCAGGGCTGTTTCGAGCTTCGGGGATGCGGTTTCTGGGGCAGGGCTGATGACACTCACGCAACCATTATCCCAGTCAAGTCAAAATCGCACATTCGTCTGCCTCTCCTCACTCGATCGCGTTCGGATTCCAAGCCGGCGCAAGCCCGGCGTCCCGCTATCGTTCCGGCTCATCCGTTCACCTCAACGACTTCGGTGCGCAGAAATTCCCGCACGTCCCATTCGGTGTCGACGGAGAGTTCGGCGGCGAGCCGGTCGTCGTGGGTGACGATCACCATGGCCCCGCCGAATCCTTCGAGAGCGGTCACCAGCGCTTCGAGCGACGACAGGTCGAGATTGTTGCCCGGTTCGTCGAGGATGAGCAGCTGCGGGGCCGGGTCCTGGAGGAGTCCTGAGGCCAGGGCGACGCGGAAGCGCTCCCCACCGGACAGGGTCTGACAGATCTGGCCGGTGCGTCCGGCGCGCAGGCCCATGGCCGCGAGCACCTCGTGGACGCGGTGCGGGTCGAGCTGCGGATTGCCTGATCGCACCGCCTCCATCACCGTCAGCTCCCCCGGCAGTCGGTACTGCTGGTCGAGGTGAGCCGTCGGTGCGGAGACGGTGATGTCGAGGTCGCCGAAGAGTTCGGCGATCGGCGGACCGGTTTCGGCCCCTGCATCTCCCCCGGCTGTGTCGCCTGTGTCCTCGTCCAGTCCGTCCTGGCTGTTCTGGCCGTCCTGGCCGTTGGCAGCCGCCAGGATCGCGGCCAGCAGGGTCGACTTGCCTGCCCCGTTCGGTCCGGTCAGTCGGATCCGTTCGGGACCGACGATCGTCTGCGGTCGTTCGGACTTCGCCGAGGCGGCCGTGGAGATCTCGAGGACCCGTTTGGTCGCGTGAACCTGGGTGTCCGGCAGGTCGAGGCGGACGCTTGAGGACCGGCGCAGCGCATCCTTGGCGTTGGTGAGTTGGTCCCGGGCCGCGGCTTCGTCGGCGGCTTTGTCGCCGCGTCGTTTGGCCGCTGACTTCTCTGCGAAGTTCGTCAGTCCGTTCATCACAATCTTCGGTCGGCGTTTGTTCTCTTTGTCCTTCTTGGCCTTGCGGTCGGCTCGAGCGAGCTTCGTCTCCAGTTCGATCCGCTGACGCTTCTCGATCTGGTGGGACTTCTTCGCGTCGGTGACCTTCTGCTGCTTCGCCTCCTCTTCCGCGGCGACCATGGCTTCGTAGTCGTCGAAGTTCCCTCCGTAGACCCGCAGTCGGTCGGTCATCTCGATGATCGAGGTCATATGCGTCAGCAGCGTGCGGTCGTGGGAGATGACCAGGGTCGGACCGCGTCGGTCGGTGAGCAGCGTCGTCAGCAGCGCCCGTCCGTCCTCATCAAGGTTGTTGCTCGGCTCATCGAGGATCAGCCAGGTGTCACCGACCAGTGCCGCTCGAGCCAGTCCGATGCGCGTGGCCTGCCCGCCGGAGAAGCTGCTCAGACTCCGGTCGAGGTCGCTGACACTCAGCTGCAGACCGAGTTCGGACAGCGCAGCCAGGGCCCGCTCTTCGATGTCCCAGTCGTCGCCGATGAGGTCGAAGTCGGCGCCGGTCGCTTCTCCGGCCAGGGCGCGGCCCAGTGCTTGCCGGACGGGGGCGATGTCCAGTGCGGCGTCGACCCGCTGCGTCGAATGCGGCAGCAGCTGGTCGATGTAGACGGCGCCGTCGGCGCCCGTGACGGTTCCCGCCGAGGCGCGCAGCCGACCGGCGAGGATGCGGGCGAAGGTGGATTTGCCGATCCCGTTGTCGCCGACGAGTCCGACGAGGTCGGCAGGGATGGTGGCAGTGAGTCGGGAGAAGATCTCGGTATCGTCGCCGAGGCGGTAGTCCAGTTCGGACACAGTGATGGCTGTGGACATAAGGGTCCTCATTTCGTGTACGCAGAAGCGCTGCGGGCCCGTGGCACCCGCAAGTCACGGCATGAGGATTCACTTCACAGCAGAGACGTCTTTCGTCGGAAATGGAACATAACAATGATCGCCGAGGCGCCTCGCCCGGTCAAGACCACTCCTTATTGCTACCTGGCGGCGGCCCAGCAACCTCGCGCGAGGTTGTTGTGCCGCCGTCAGGTAGCAATAAGGGGTGGGGCGGGTTCAGACGATGATGAGCATGAGTTCGGCGGGTTCGTCGTGGGGATTGGCCAACTGGTGCGGTACGTCGCCGGGCGCCTGGGCACAGTCGCCGGAGTGCAGAGTGGTGCGGCGGTCGATGGTGACGATTTCGATGCTGCCGGTGAGGACGAAGAAGCGCTCACGCGATCCGCTGCGGTGCGCGGCGAAGGCCGAGGTCTCGCTGCGCGGGTCGAGACGGTAGTGGACGACGTCCATGTTCTCGATCGCCGACGGCAGGTCCCGACGCCAGACGCCCTTGCCGAAGGTCGACGTCGTGGGGATCGCCTCGCTGCGAGTGATGGTGACCTCCGGCGCGGCCAGGAGCTCGCCGACGTCGACGCCGAGAGCCCGGGAGAGGCCCATGGCGTTCGAGACGGAGGTGTCCTGCTCACCGCGTTCGATCTTCGACAGAGCCGCGCGCGACAGTCCTGCCCGGACCGCGAGCTCGTTGAGGGTGAGGTTGTTGAATTTGCGCCGTGCTCTGATGCGGGCACCGAAGACACGTGCGCCGAGATCCTCTTCTTTCACCATTGGAGCATCATAAACTATTCTTGGATCGTAGAATCACCTCTCACAAAGGAAACACATTTCCATGGCGGCAGTGCTGGCTTTCACACCGATCCTCATTGCCATTCTCTTACTCCTGCTCAAGCAGAGGTCCTGGGTCGCGGCCCTGGCCGGAACGGTGCTCGCGGCCGGTCTCGTCGCCGTCGCCTTCCCCACCCCCGCCTCGGTGCTGGCCGCATCGGGAATCGACTACTTTCCGCTCATCCTCGAGGTCGCGCTCATCCTGCTCTTCGGCATGCTCCTCGCCCGGCTGCTCGAATCCGCCGGCTCAATGTCGCAGATCTCGGCCTGGGTCGAAGCACTGTCACCGAGTCGCCCGCTCGGGGTCGCCCTCGTCGTGTTCGGGATCGTGCCGTTCGCGGAATCGGTCACCGGCTTCGGCATCGGAGTCACCGTCGGGGTGCCGATCCTCACCCACCTCGGCTGCACTCTGCGGCAGTCGGCGATCCTCGGCCTCCTCGGCCTCATCGCCGTGCCGTGGGGCGCCCTGGGTCCGGGCACCACTGTCGCGGCGGCGTTGGCCGGACTCGGCGTCGACGAACTCGGTCTGGCCACGGCGTGGATCAATGCGATCCCGGTCATCATCGTCGCGATCGCGGTGGTCGCGATCTTGCGCCCGTCTGCCGCCTCGGCGCTGGGAATCATCGGTGCCGGCGCCCTCATGTGGGCGGGGATCCTCGCCTCCAGCCATGTCATCGGCATGGCCCCGTCGGGGATCATCGGTTCGCTCATCGTCATCATCGTCCTCGGTGCGCTGTTCATGATCGGCACGCAGACCACCGGACTTTCGCGCAGCCTCGGCGTGGCCGTACTGCCCTACGGGGTGCTCACGGTCGGTCTGCTGTCGGCACGGGCTCTGCATGCCGGCCTGCCGTCGACCATCACGCAGATCATCGCCTCTCCCCCGTTCTGGCTGGCCGCCGCGTGCGCCATCGCCGCCGTCAGCGTCGCCGGCAGACGCGCCGTCACCGTTGCGGCCGTGCGTTCTTGGGTTCCCATCGGGGTGGGCACCGCCGCATTCATGCTCATGGGCTGGATCATGACGACGACGGGGATGAGCGAGGCGATCGGCTCACTGCTGCCGGCCGGTCTCATTCTGCTCACCCCGTGGCTGAACTCGATCGGCGCGGTGCTCACCGGGTCGAACACGGGGGCGAACTCGATGTTCACCGGCACGCTGACCGCGGCCGCGGCATCGTCGCATGTCTCGGCGCTGCCGGTCGTCGCGGCCGGAAACGCGGCCGGCTCGCTGGCCGCTCTCGCCGCTCCGCCACGGGTGGCGATGGCCGTGCAGATCGCGGATTCGGCGGCACCCGCCTCGGCGAAGGACATCTCCTGGGTGCAGGGCCGATCACTCGCGGTGGCCGGGATCAATGCCCTGGCCCTCGGCCTGTGGATCCAGTTCCTCGCCTGAGGAGCCGACGTTCCTCACCTCAGACGCGAATGATCTCACGGGGGAAGTTCGTGAACGGCTCGCAGCCGGTGTCGGTGATGAGCACCGGTTCGGACAGTTCGATTCCATAGCCGTTCATCCACATGCCGCCGATGAGGTGGAAGGTCATTCCCGCTTCGAGGATCTGGTCGTCCTCGGTGCGGATCGAGATCGTCCGCTCGCCCCAGTCGGGCGGGTAGCCGATCCCGATCGAGTACCCCAGGCGACTGGGCTTTTCGAGCCCTGACAGCGCCAGCACCCGATTCCAGGTGCGGGCGAGTTCCGCGGTGGGCACCTCGGGAGCGGCAGCCTCGAGGACTGCCGACAACGCTTCGGCGACGACCCCCTCGAGGCGGACGAGCTCCTGCTTCGGCTTACCGGTCACAGCCGTCCTGGCCAGGGGGACATGGTAGCGGCGGTGGACACCGGCGAGTTCGATGCTCACCGATTCATCGCGCTCGAACGTCCGATCGGTCCAGCTCAGGTGCGGGGTGTCCGCGCTTTCGCCGGTAGGCATGAGCGGGACGATCGAGGGGTAGTCGCCCCAGACTCCGTCGCCGCCCCTGGTCTGAGCTTCGGAGATCGCAGCGGCCACCTCGTTCTGACCGACTCCGACGCCGATAGTGCCCAGTGCCGCGTCCATGGCCGCGGTGGTCACCTTCGCGGCTTTGCGCATGAGCGCGACCTCCGCCGGAGATTTGACCGCGCGGATCCAGTTGACGAGCTCGAAGGAGTCGACGAGGCGCCATTCGGGCACACCGTTGACGAGCGCACGGAAGGCTCGCGGGGAGAAGAAGTGCGAATCCATCTCGACACCGACCGGCATGGTCGCTGCTCGGGCGACCTCCCACCGCTGGCGCAGGGCGAAGGCGACCCAGTCGAAGGGGTGGATGTGGGGGCGCTGCACATAGCGTTCGGGATAGCCGACGATATCCTCGGGCGGCAGCCATGAGGTGTGCGAGGCTCCGCGGGCGTCCATATCGCGCATGAACAGCGTCATCGGCCCCGACGACGGCACGAACAGCAGCTGCGGGGTGTAGAAGGACCACGCGTTGTAGCCGGTCAGGTAGTAGATGTTCGCCGGATCGGTGACGATGAGGGCCGCCAGTCCCTGGTCGAGCATGCGGTTGCGCACCGATGAGATCCGACCGAGGTACTCCTCGGCGCTGAACGACAGTTCGTTCGCGCCGATCGTATCGACCTCGCCGGGGACCGGCTGCGGGCGCGCCCTGACCTCTTTGCCGGCCTGCCCCTGCTCGGCTCCGGGACGCATCCCATACACATCCGGGCGATTATCCTCGCCACCGTAGAACAGCTCACCCTCATTCATGATCCCAGTGTGGTGACCCCGCTCACATACTGTCAATCACTGCCGCCGCGCGTGTTGCCGACGGCCCGCCGATCCGCGCGTCGGCGCGGATCCGCGCGCTCTCGCAACGACGATTCGCAGTGCTCCTCAACCGGGATTCGGACGGCCGCCGAGGGCGGGCCCCGCGATCCCCGAACGACCGACCCGCTCGGCCCGCGAACGGCGGACCCGGGCGCTCGGCGCACAGCCGATTCGAGCGGTCACCACCGGCGGATCCGGGCGGCCGCGGAAACGACACTCGGCACGGATACCCGTCGGCCACCTCGGCGATTTCTGACGAATCCAGAACCAAACAATTTCAGTTTCGACGGAATTCGCAAGCGAAACAGCGCATTTCAGCAGATTCGGTGATAGATTGTCCTGAGACGCACATCACGGAGGTGAAGAATGGACCCGCTCCTGCCGAACGGCAGCGGTTCCCGACTGGGGAACCTCGACGAGAAGTCCAAGGCGATCATCGTCGAACTGCAGCACGACGGACGGAAGTCCTATTCGGCCATCGGCAAGTCCGTCGGCCTGTCCGAGGCCGCCGTGCGCCAGCGGGTGTCACGGCTCATCGAGTCGGGTGTCATGGAGATCGTCGCCGTGACCGACCCGCTGAGTCTGGGATTCGCCCGGCAGGCGATGGTGGGGCTGAAGGTCCGCGGGGACATCTCCGCGGTCGCCGAGCAGCTGCACGACTACGACGAGATCGACTACCTCGTCGTCACCGCCGGTTCGTTCGACCTGCTGGTCGAGATCGTGTGTGAATCGGATCGGCATCTGATCGAGTTCGTCAATGAGGAGCTCCGCTCGATCGATGCCGTCGTGGATACGGAGCTCTTCATGTACCTCTCACTCGAAAAGCAGAAATACAACTGGGGGACGCGATGACAGAGAATGTCACCAGGGCCGGCACTCCTTATCAGGATGCCATCCGCAACAACGTGTGGATGCACATGTCACCACACCAAGCACTGTTCAACGGTGGTGAGGCGCCGGTCATCGTACGCGGCGAGGGCCACCACATCTTCGACGACAAGGGCAAGAAGTACCTCGACGGTCTCGCCGGCCTGTTCACCGTCCAGGTGGGTCACGGTCGTGAGCAGATCGCGAAGGCGATGTACGACCAGACACTGAAGCTGCCGTTCATGCCGCTGTGGTCGTATGCCCACCCGCAGGCGATCGAGGTCTCGGAGCGTTTGGCCAGCTATGCGCCGGGCGATCTCAACCGGGTCTTCCTCACCTCCGGCGGCGGCGATTCGGTCGAGTCGGCGATGAAGCTGGCGAAGAACTACTTCAAGCTCGTCGGCAAGCCCGGCAAGCACAAGATCATCTCGCGGGCCACCGCCTACCACGGCACCCCGCACGGCGCGCTGTCGGTGACCTCGCTGCCGGGTCTGCGTGAGCAGTTCGCTCCGCTGGTCCCCGGGGCGCACAAGGTGCCGAACACGAACTTCTACCGGGCACCGGAGCACCTCGCCCACGATGAGAAGGCCTTCGGCCGCTGGGCCGCCGACCGCATCGGTGAGGCCATCGAGTTCGAAGGTGCCGACTCCGTGGCCGCCGTCTTTCTCGAGCCCGTGCAGAACTCCGGCGGCTGCTTCCCGCCGCCTCCCGGATACTTCGAGCGGGTCCGCGAGATCTGCGACGAGTACGATGTGCTGATGGTCTCGGACGAGACGATCTGCGCCTATGGTCGCATCGGCGACATGTTCGCCTGCAACGACTTCGGCTATGTTCCCGACATCATCACCTCGGCCAAGGGCATCACCTCCGGCTATGCACCGCTGGGCGCGATGATCGCCTCCGATCGTCTCTTCGAGCCCTTCGGTCCCGGCGGCGATGAGACCTTCTACCACGGCTACACCTTCGGCGGTCATCCCGTCGCCTGTGCCGCCGCGATGGCGAACTTCGACGTCTTCGAAGAGGAGAAGCTGGGCGACCACGTGCACGAGAACGCTGCGGCGTTCAAGTTCACGCTCGAGAAGCTCAAGGACCTGCCGATCGTCGGTGACGTCCGCGGTGAGGGATTCTTCTACGGAATCGAACTCGTCAAGGACAAGGACACGAAGGAGTCGTTCACCGAGGAGGAGTCCGAGCGGATCCTCAAGAACTTCGTCTCGGCGAAGATGTACGACAGCGGTCTGTACTGCCGCGCCGACGACCGCGGCGACCCGGTCATCCAGCTCTCGCCTCCGCTGACCGTCGGTCAGAACGAGTTCGACGAGATGGAGCAGATCATCCGCGGCGTCCTCGAGGAAGCCTGGACAATGTTCTGACCTCCTATTGCTACCTGACGGCG
>NZ_JAJB01000068.1:0-5220 GCF_000583215.1 Brevibacterium sp. VCM10 | reverse complement strand
CGGTGGACGAGCATGGCGGCATTCCAGCGGTTCCAGCGACGGTAGCGGCGCTCGACCTCTTCATCGCCGGGGAACCAGGGTTCGTTCTCCGGGCCGATGGTGTTGACGTAGTCGGTGGCGGTGAGGCTGGGCACGCCGATCTGCTTCTGGCGCGAGCGCTCGAGCATGCGCAGCATGACATAGCGTGCTCGCGTCCGACCGCCCTCGTCGATGAGGCCGTCGAGGGAGGCCAGCCATTCGGCGGTCTCTTCCGGGTCGATGTCGGGCACCTGGCTGGGCAGCCCGTTGAGGATGGGTCCGCCCTGATTCCGATTGTCCACGATGTGGTCCTCTCTTCAGCTCCACGATCTTCTTTGGTGTAGAGATCATGTCCATCGGATGGTGTGTGCTCCGCAGGTTGTCCGAGCGCAGGGGCCACCCAATACATCTGTCAGCCTAGTACTCCGAGCCGAACTTCGCGCTCCCGCGATGTTGTGATCTCTCTGACGCGTCTGCCCGCCCGGCAGGCATGGTCACCGTCCGGTGTGCTGTTTGAGTGCCGTTTGGGTGTGCTTGCCGCGCGCGGGCGCGCCGATATTTGCACCTTGACCACTGTTGGCGGAAGAATACAGGCATGAGCAACTCCGCTTCTGAAAGGACATCCTCCACTTCGACCCTCGCGAACGAGCTGGGCCACAACCTCGGTTTGAACAAGGGCGACTACGTGCAAGAGGTCGGCTATGACGACGACGTCGATCAGGCGCTCTGCGAGGCGATCGAGAACATCATCGGAGACAAGATCGCCGATGGCGAAGAGGATGACGTCTACGACGTGATCCTCATGTGGTGGCGGTCGGACGACGATGATCTCATCGACGGCCTTGTCGACGCCCAGACCACATTGAAGGAGGGCGGAGTCGTGTGGCTGCTCAGCCCGAAGGCGAACCGTCCGGGACACATCAGCCCCGCCGACATCTCCGAAGCGGCGCCCACCGCCGGAATGCACGTGACCTCCACGGTCAGTGCCGCCGATGACTGGGCCGGATTCCGGCTCGTGGGCAAGAAGAACTATTCATGATCCTGCGGCCCGGTGACCGGGCCCCGGATCTCACCCTCCCCGATCACCTCGGATCGGTCGTCACCCTCACCGAGGCGGCTCGCCGTTCCGCGGTCGTGCTCGCATTCGTTCCGTTCGCCTTCTCTCCGATCTGCGGAGACGAACTCGTCGCCCTCGACCGGTGGCAGGAGAGGATGCGGCAGGACTCCCATGCCGTTGACGTCGTCGTCGTGTCCGCGGACTCCAAATACACTTTGGCGGCGTGGGCCCGTCAGGCTGGAACCGACGTCATCTTGGCCTCGGATTTCTGGCCTCACGGTGATGCGGCGCGGGCGTTCGGCGTCTTCGATGAGTTCCACGGAGTCGCCGAACGAGGCGTCTTCGTCATCTCACCTGCGGGTACGATCGTCAGTGGCAGGCAGGTTGCCCGCACCGAGTCTCGGGACTTCTCCGAGGACTTCGCCGCGGCGCTTTCCAGCCTCTGAGAAACGAGCCACCACCGAAGCGCCGATCTCCGGCACCTTCGGCGACTGTTGAAAAGGACACCTCATGGCCACGCTGTTCACGAAGATCATCAACGGAGAGATCCCCGGCACGTTCGTCCATCAGGATGACAAGTGCGTCGCATTCCTCGACGTCGCTCCGATGACGGAAGGTCACGTCATGGTCGTTCCGCGGGAGGAGATCTCCCACTGGATCGACGCCGATGGAGAACTTCTCTCTCACCTCACCGCGGTGGCGAAGAGGATCGGCGAAGCCCAGAAGCGGGCCTTCGACTGCGAGCGCATCGGTCTTCTCATCGTCGGCTACGAAGTTCCCCACCTGCACATCCACGTCCTGCCGACGAATTCGATGGATGACTTCGACATCTCCGACCGCGCCCCGATGCAGACTCCGGAGCAGCTGGAGGCGCCTGCCGAGAAGATCCGACAGGCGCTCTCCGAACTGACCTGAGGTCGACGCCGGCTTCGGCCCGATCAGAATCCGTGGGTCTCGAGGTATCGGTCGAGCGAATCTCTGACAAGCTCGGCGCCGGCGGCTCCGCCGTAGTTGGCGCCGAATCGGGGATCGTCGACGTACATCTGGCCGAGACCGCGCACATATCCCGCGAGGTCTCCCTCGGGATCGTTCGCCGGAGTGCCCGGAACCGCTCGCAGCCACTCGATATGGCGTTCCGCGAGTTCCTGGCAGCGGTCCGATTCGGGCCGTGCCCCATCCTCGGCGGCGGCGATCCAGTCCTCGGAGAGAGCGGTGATTCGAGCCTTCCAATCCCGTTTCTCCTCGGGGGACTGTCGGGACCACCATTCGTCTCCCTGCCGGTAGGCGTCGGCACCCCAGCGCCTGGTCACTTCCTCTTCGTGTTCGCGATGGTCGAAACCATCGAACATCTCTTCAGCCATGAGCGGCTCTCCTGCTTTCAATCGTGTGATAGTCGCGGTGACGGCGGCGAGCTGTCGGTCGAGCCGGTCTCTCTCGCGTCCGAGCGAGACCAGATGCTGCGACAGCGCTTCGACCGGATCGTCTCTCCGATCGAGAACCTCGGCGATCGTCGTCAACGGCAGTCCCAGCTTCTTGAGCAGCAGGATGCGCTGGAGGCGCACCAGTGCGGCTTCGTCATAGCAGCGGTAGCCATTGGCGGCGATGGCGGTCGGCGGCAGCAGACCGATGGCGTCGTAATGACGCAGAGTTCGGCTCGTCGTTCCCGTCAGCCGCGCGATTTCCTGAATGGACCAGTCCATGTTTGACAGCTTAGAAGTTGACGCAACGTCAAGGTCAAGGCCGGATTGATCGACACGAGGAGAAAGTTCTGACCCTGTCTCGGAACGCCGACTCAGGCAGCGTCGCGAATGGCGTCGAGGGCCGTGAAGAGGTCTCGTGCGAGGTCGTCGACGTGTTCGAGCCCGACCGACAGGCGGACGAGGCCGTCACCGGGCTTTGCGGTGGCCGCCACGGGCCGGTGGGTGAGTGAGGCCGGGTGCTGGATGAGCGTATCGGCACCGCCGAGGGAGACCGCGTGGACGATGAGGTCGCAGTGTTCGACGAAGGTCCGGGCCGCGTCGAATCCTCCGGCGAGTTCGATGGCGATCATCGCCCCGCCGCCGCGCATCTGCGAACCGACGAGCCCACGCGGATCTGAGTCGGCGAGGCCGGGGTAGTGGACGCGGGCGACCTCCGGGCGCGTCTGGAGTCGGCGCGCGAGTTCGCCTGCGGTGTCCTGGGCCGCGCGCATCCGCACGGCCAGAGTCCGCAGTCCGCGGTGGAGGAGATAGGCGCCCATCGGGTGCAGGAGGGCCCCGGTGATGGCGCGCACCTGACGCAGTCGTATGGCCCAGGCGGTGTTCGTCGCGATGATCCCGCCCATCGCGTCTCCGTGACCGCCGAGGTATTTCGTGGCGCTGTGGAGGACGAGAGCGGCCCCGTGATCGATCGGGCGTTGGAGCACCGGGGTGCAGAACGTGTTGTCGACCAGTACCGGCACGTCTCCTGCCGCCGCGACGACGGCGTCGATGTCGACGAGGTCGAGGCTGGGGTTCGCCGGCGTCTCGACGATGACGAGCCCGGTGTCCTCTCGGATCGCCGAGGCGATCTCATCTTCTTTCGCCCAGGTCACCGAGGTGCCGAGCAGGCCGGACTCGAGCAGGTGGTCACTGCCCCCATAGAGGGGACGGACGGCGACGATGTGGGGCGTTCCGGCCTCGACTGCGGCCAGCAGTGCGGCGGTCATGGCGGCCATTCCCGTGGCGAAGGCCACGGCCGATTCGGCGTTCTCCAATTCGGCGAGCGCGGATTCGAACCGTGCCACACCGGGCTGCCACAGCCGTTGGTAGACAGGGGAATCGCCCTCTTTCAAGGAGTTTCCGCCGGCAAGGCTTTCGTAGGAATCTCCGCCCGTGCGGACGTCATTGACCGGATTGGTGGTGGAGAGGTCGATCGCGGGGACGTGGACGCCTGCGGCCGCGAGGCCGTCCATTCCGCCGTGGACCATGCGGGTCTCGGGGTGCATCGATGTCATAACCGCATTCAATACACTTCTCCCGTCAGACGCAATGATCCTGCAATCTCCTGTGAGGATCCTTGGTTCTGACGGGAGAGTCTGCGACGAGATGTGGAAGACTGTGACTCATGTCGCAGAATGTCTCACTCGATGTCACCGATCGTCGCCTCCTGCAGGAGCTCAACGCCGATGCGCGGGCCTCGGGCGCAGTCCTGGCCGCGGCCGTCGGGGTCTCCGAATCGACGGTCTCCCTGCGCCTCAAACGACTGAGATCTTTCGGTGTCATCCGTGGATTCCATATCGATGTCGATCCGACAGCACTGGGCGTGGGCCTGCAGGCGCTCATATCGATTCGGCTGGCCAAGCATGATCGCGCCGAGATCGATGCGTTCACTGCGGCCGCCCCGAAGTTCCCGGGAGTGGTGCGGATGTACCATATGGCCGGAGCTGACGACTATCTGCTGCATATCGTCGCCACCGATGCTGCCGCTGTGCAGTCCTTCGTGCTCGACTATCTCACCCGGTATCCCGCTGTCGCGCATACGCGCACGAACCTCATCTATCGGGTCGAGGACGGCTCGGCATGGATCCCCGAGGAGCCCTGAACTGCCATACTGTCCTCATGGCAGAGAACAAGACCCAGCCGACCGATGTCGATGTCGCCGCGTACCTCGATGCCGTGACTCCGGAGAAGCGCAGGGAGGACGGAATCGCCCTCGACGCGATCTTCCGTGATGTCACCGGCGAGGAACCCGTCATGTGGGGACCCTCGATCGTCGGCTACGGGCGGTACCACTACCGATCGCCTGTGAACCCGCGCAGTCACGGTGAGTGGCCGGCGACGGGTTTCTCCCCGCGCAAGAGCCAGCTCTCGCTGTACGGGCTCAAGGACCTTCCCGAAGGGGCGAAGCTGCTCCCGCAGCTCGGAAAGTACACCGAGGGCGCCGGGTGCGTCTACGTGCGCCGTTTGGAGAACATCGACGAGGCGGTGCTGCGCAGACTCATCGCGATCGCCGCTGCCCGTCCCGACGACCCCGCACCGGGCAGCTGATCACCGGCACCCGTTCGAAGTCGTTCAGAGTCTCCGAATCGCTGATCACGGGTCCATGATCAGCGTCGGGCGGTGATGCTCAGCCCCGGTTTGCGCTGATGGACCGAGAAGTACTGCAGTCCCGCCTCGGCGTCGGCC
>NZ_JAJB01000067.1:0-2355 GCF_000583215.1 Brevibacterium sp. VCM10 | reverse complement strand
GCCGTCGGCGACGTCGGTGAGGATGGTTTCGAATTCGCTCATGAGAACACCTTATCTGCGTGATCGGTGGTGAGGATGGAATGGACCTGCTCGTCGCTGACCTCGGCCAGTGATGCGGGGTTCCACTGCGGATTGCGGTCCTTGTCGATGACCTGTGCGCGGATGCCTTCCCTGAGGTCCGGCAGTCCGGTGAGAGTGACGGCGACGCGGTAGTCCTGTTCGAGGACCTCGGCCAGCGACATCTTCTCCGCATTGCGGATCGCGGCCAAGGTCACCTTCACCGAGGTGGGGGCCTTCGTGCCGATGAGCTCCGCGGTGGCCCGGGCATCGGGGTTCTCGTGCGCGGCGAGAGCCGCGACGATGGCCTCGGCGTCGTCGCCGACGTAGCAGGCGTTGATCCAGTCGGCCGCCTCGGCGAGATCATCGGCAGGTGCCTCCCCGACGTACTTGCCGAGGACGGACTCGAGATCCTCACCGGCGGTGAGGTCGGCGATGAGATCGGGGATCTGCGCATCGGGGACGAAGTAGTCGGCGAGTCCGAGACCGATCGCGGTGCCGGCTCCGACGGGCTGCCCGGTCAGCGCAAGGTGCGTTCCGAACTCTCCGGGACCGTTGGCCAGCAGGTGGGTGCCGCCGACGTCGGGGAAGAGCCCGATTCCGGTCTCCGGCATCCCGACCTTCGTCGAATCGGTGACGATGCGGTGTGATCCGTGTCCGGAGATGCCGACTCCGCCGCCCATCGTGATGCCATTCATGATGACGACGTAGGGCTTGGGGAACTCGGAGATCGCGTGGTTCATCTTGTATTCGCGGTTCCAGAACTTCGCATTCTCGTCGCTGCCGGCCACGATGTCGTTGTACACGGCCTTGATATCGCCGCCCGCGCACAGTCCGCGTTCCCCGCGGCCGGTGACGAGGACGAGCTTGACCGCGTCGTCGTCACGCCATGCTTTGAGGGCGTCATCGATGGCGCCCACCATGTTCTGGCTGAGCGCATTGATCAGCTTCGGTCTGTTGAGTTCGATTCGGCCGACCCCGTTGGATACCGAGGTGATGACGGAGGCGTCCGCCTGCTCTGCCGAAGGTTCTGTCATATCAGCCCACTCCTGTGCTCTTGCGCGAGATGATCACGCGCATGATTTCGTTGGTGCCTTCCAGAATCTGGTGGACGCGCAGGTCACGCACCAGCTTCTCAATTCCATACTCTGTCAGATAGCCGTAGCCGCCGTGCAACTGGAGTGCCCTGTTCGCGACGTCGAAGCCGGTGTCGGTGGCCTTGAGTTTGGCCATGGCCGACAGCAGAGAGGTGTTCGGATCGCCCGTATCGTAGGCTCCTGCTGCTCGCCACAGCAGGGAGCGGGCAGCCTCGAGGTCGGCCTGCATCTGTGCGACCTCGAAGCGCAGAGCCTGGAAGCCGGCGAGCTCGGTGCCGAAGGCCTGACGCTCACCCATATAGGCGATGGCCTTCTCCAGAGCGGCCTGCCCGCCGCCGAGCGAGCAGGCGCCGATGTTGAGCCTTCCGCCGTCGAGCCCGGACATCGCGATCTTGAAACCCTGACCGGGTGCACCGAGCATGTTCTCCTTGGGCACCCGCACGTTCTCCATGATCACCTGTCGGGTCGGCTGGGCGCGCCAGCCCATCTTCTGTTCATTGGGGCCGAAGCTCAGGCCCTCCATCCCCTTCTCGAGGATGAAGGCGGAGATTCCGCGCGCTCCGTCCTGGCCGGTGCGAGACATGACGAGGTAGGTGTCCGAGGTGCCGGCGCCGGAGATGAACTGCTTGACTCCGTTGAGCACGTAGTGGTCGCCGTCCTCGCGGGCGGACGTGCGCAGGGCGGCCGCATCGGAGCCGGCGTTGGGTTCGGTCAGGCAGTAGCTGCCGAGGTGCTCCATGGAGACGAGCTTCGCGAGGTATGTGGCCTTCTGCTCGTCGTTGCCGAACTTGTCGATCATCCACGCGACCATATTGTGGATGGAGATATAGGCGGCGACGGAGGGGCAGCCGGTCGACATCGCTTCGAAGATCAGCGCCGCATCCATCCGGCCCATTCCGGTGCCGCCGGATTCTTCGCTGACGTAGATGCCGCCCATGCCGAGTTCGGCGGACTTTCTGATGACGTCGACGGGGAAGAAGTGCTCGGCGTCCCATTCGAGAGCGTGCGGGGCGACTTCGGTATCGGCGAACTCGCGCACCATCCCGGCGACGGTCTGCTGTTCGTCGGTGAGACCGAAAGGTAGGGCAGCGGCTGTACTGCGGGACATGATTCCTCCAAGAATCGGACGCGTATTCGGTGATCGACACCACGATACGTCCATATTACTTGGACATCCAACTAATTCCTCGCCGAGGCGGCC
>NZ_JAJB01000066.1:0-1566 GCF_000583215.1 Brevibacterium sp. VCM10 | reverse complement strand
TCCTCGCCGAGGCGGCCCGTCTGTCCATCCGCTCAGTTGCCGGCTTCGAGTCCTGAGCGCAGTTTTTCGAGATGGGGGAGGAGGGAATCGAGGTCGGTCCCGTTGAAATCGGGAGAAGTGAAGACTTCGGCGTTGAGCGCCGTCGTCGCCTGAGCGGCGAGCTCACGACCGGCATCCGTAAGGTCGACGAGTGTCGTCCGGCGATCGTCGGGGTGGCTGCGCCGGGCGACGAGTCCGGCTTTCTCGAGGCGGTCGACCGAGTTCGTCGTCGAGGTCGCGTGCACCTGCAGGCGAGCGGAGATCTTCGACATCGGCAGGGTCCCGGCTCTGGTGAAGGACAGAAGCGTGAGGACCTCGTAGCGCGAGAATGTCAGTGCGAAGGGCTTGAGGGCGGCATCGACTCGGGCCAGGAACAGCTGGTGGATCCTCATCACCGAGATCACCGTGGTCATTCCGTCGGCTGCGTCGTCCCACCCGTGGGCCAGCCATTGCCGACGGGACTCTTCGATCGGGTCGAACGTCGTGCCTGTATTCTCTTCTGCCGCCATTGTCGACAGTGTAGTGAAGTGGGAAGATGGGCGCATGTGCGGTCGACTCAATATGTCTCTCGATCCGGCAGATCTCGCCGATGAGCTGCGGTTGGATGTCGTCTCCTATGACTACACGCCGCGCTTCAACGTGCCTCCGGGATCATTCGTGCCGATCGTCGTCGAGCGTCTCGACGACGACGGCCAGCTGCACCGCCGCCTCGAAACCGCTTCCTGGGGATTGGTTCCCGCCTGGGCGAAAGACCCCAAGATCGGGTTCAAGGCATTCAACGCACGGTCCGAGACAGTGCTCGAGAAGCCGATGTTCCGGCAGGCCATCCGACGTCGTCGCTGTGCCTTGCCGATCCCGGGCTACTACGAATGGGAGGACACCGAGGACGGCAAGCAGCCATGGATGATGACCGCCGCCGGCGAGGACCCGCTCTTCATGGCCGGGCTCTTCGAGTTCTGGAAGCAGCCGGATGAGTCCTGGCTGGTCTCCACGACGATCCTGACGATGGAATCCGCGGGCCACCTCAGCGATGTCCACCATCGGATGCCGGTATTCCTCGGGCGCGACCAGATCAGTGACTGGATCGATCCGGCAGTGCTGACGAATGATGTGCCTGACCTGCTGGCGACGACGCTCGATCAGGTCGATCCCGCAAGCGTCACTCGGCACAGAGTCGGCAAAGCGGTGGGCAATGTCCGCAACGATTCTCCGGAGCTCGCCGAACCCGTGGCATAGATCTCTCTTGAAGCTGCGCGGGCGAGACTCTCGCCCGAGTTCTCGGGGTTCTTCCGGGCCGGGGAGTGAGCGCAGCCGGAGCGGTTTTGCAGGTGGCTGCAGATGTGTGTATTGTGGTCCAGGTTGCCAGGACGCAAGGAAAGGCAACAGTCGCTCTGATCGGGAACGATGTGGGCAAATCGAAGATGAACTTCGAGTTGCACGGATCGAAACAACCATGTAGAGTAGACATCCGCTGGCACAGCGAGTCGCAAGACGAAAAGTGCAAACAGAAACTGATACCCCCAGTGA
>NZ_JAJB01000065.1:0-1319 GCF_000583215.1 Brevibacterium sp. VCM10 | reverse complement strand
GACCTCCCACGGCGACGACCGCCGTACCAACATCTGGGCACCCTCTTCGCGACGCCCTCGCGAGACCCCGGAGTTCCGACCACTCGGCCGATCACGATCGTCATCGCCGTGGCCGTCGGCTTGCCCATCCTCATTCGAGCTCAGTTGCGTCCGGGACGGGCTGCACGGCTGGAGTGGGCAGTCCTCGGACTGCTCGGCGGCCTCGCCTTGGCTGCCGTCGCCGCCACGCTGAGTCTGTCGACTCTGTGGCTGAGCCTGACGGTGCTGGCAATGCTCGCCCGAACATCGTCGAGCCGGATGAGCGTCGCCGTCATTGTCATTCTCGCAGTCGCGAACATCGTCTGTCCCCTGGTCACGGCCGACGGTGCGACCTTTGCGCTCATGGGGTTCGCCCTGGTCATCGCCGCGATCGCGATCGATCTGATGCTGCGATCGAATGACTGCACCCTGATCGAACGACAGGCCACCGCCACCGAGGCGGAACGACGTCGCATCGCCACCGTCGAACCGGGCGAAGTCGGGCACTGCCAGCCGAACGGCGACAAAGATCACGATAGCGCCGACGTAGTTGCTCAGCACCAACGGACGCAGCGGTACGAATATGGACAGTCGTCGTCTCAACTCTGTGGCTGCGCCGTTTCTGACAGGGCCGGCTGGAGAAGCTGTGGCGCCTCGTCACCTGGGGTCGGTCGGCACAGCAAGACCAGCGTCTGCACCCGGGCCGCCACCAGCTGTGCACCCGGCCAGGCGCGGTCACGAGTTCACGCGAATGACCTCTTCCTGGTACGGCGCGATGACCTCGCCGGAGATCCGCAGGTCGAGAAGCAGGAAGGGCCGTTCGTCGACCGGACGAGCCTTCCACTCCTCGACGATGTCGAGATCGGACAGGGATCGGACGACGACGCCGTGTCCGCCGGCGGCCGTGGCCAGGGCCGCGAAGTCGATCTCGTCGATGAGCATGGGTGACTTCTCCAGCCCCTTGAGCCCGTACAAGTTGACCTCGGCGCCATAGGCCGCGTCGTTGAAGACCACGGCCATTCCGCGACCGTCGGCGACCCGGATCGCGGTGTCGAGGTCGGACAATGCCATGGCTCCGCCGCCGTCACCGCTGGTGAGCACGATCGTCGACTCCGGGTTCGCGCGGGCGGCTCCGGCGACGGAATGCCAGCCGAGCCCGATCGATTGGAACGCGGTGCCGACCATCGCCAGCCGGTCCGGTGCGCTGGGTTCCCAGAACATGTTCGCCCAGGCGATGAAATGTCCGCCGTCGGAGACGACGACCCGATCCTTCGGCAGAATCTCGCCGAGGCGGCTCGCCG
>NZ_JAJB01000064.1:0-2480 GCF_000583215.1 Brevibacterium sp. VCM10 | reverse complement strand
GGCCAGCAGCGAGGCGATGAGCGCGAACTCGGCGACGGCGGATCCCGAATCGCTGCGCTCGCCTGCCGCCGTCACCGAGTCAGCCCTCCTCCGGCCGCCCGGTTCCGTCTCGCCATCTGTGGTCACCGCCTGGTCACCCGGCCCCGCGGACCTTGTTCATCGCATCTTGGAACATCGAGGTGAAGGCTTCGCCTGCCAGCGCCCACAGTGCAACCACCAACCCTGCGGTCATGAGAGTGATGAGGACCCAGCCGGGAACGTCCCCGCGATCGGGTCGGTCGGCGTGGTTCGCGTCGATGTCGGTTTCGGCCGCCTCGGTGATGATGGTTCCCCCTCGTGGAGGGGGACCGGGGATGAGCCCGAGTATGAGTGGGACGAGGCGGTAGGTGAACTGGCGGAACATCGTGTCTCCTTCATCGGCGAGGTCGAGGTTTCGATCCGCGTGGTCGGTGGTGCGGGACTGGCTGTGGGAGCGGGGAATGGTCGGTGGTGCGTGGCGTGGACTTTACGGACTGAGGTCGAGGACGGTCAGGGACGGGAAGACGGCGAAGATGACGGTGACGGGAAGCACGAAGACGACGACCGGAATCAGCATCCCGATCTCCTTCTTCCCGGACAGTTCGAGCAGCCGCCGTCGGGACTGTTCGCGCACGTCAGCGGCTTGGGAGCGGAGCACTTCGGCGAGCGGCGTACCGCGGGTCATCGACACTGCGAGGCCGTCGACGAATTGGACGATCTCCGGGATGGCGATGCGCGTAGCCATCGCGTCGAGCGCTTCGACCAACGGTGTGCCGGTGCGGGTGTCCGCCAGAGCCGCGCGGAGTTCGTCGACGAGATCGCCGGAGCAGGTGCGGCACACGCGTTCGAGGGCCTCCACGATCCCCTCACCTGCGGTGATGGACAGTGCGAGGAGTTCGGCGACGGTGGGGAATTCGGCGAGCACGCGGGATTCGTGGCGGGCGATGGCCTGGCTGAGTCGCCAATCGTTGAAGACGTGCCCGGCGATGCCGCCGCTGATGACGAGGACGACGGTGACGATGGGGGAGAAGCCGCGTTGTGCCGACACGGCGCCGGCCAGACCGCCGGCGACGATCATCCCGACGAGGATGCTCAGCACCTGGCTGATGCGGAAACGTTCGATCGTGGCGTTGCCGCCGAGCCGGTCGATGCGCAGTCGCAGAGTCGCATCCGTGGTGATGCGCGACGTCACCCACAGAGTCGAACCGATCAGCCAGGACTTCACCAGCCCCCAGAATCCCTCGGTGCGAGGGGTCGGCGGAGCGTAGATGTCGACCAGGGATTCCTGATCCCGCAGATAGGGTGCGATCCGCGACGACAGAGTCGGTCTGCGCAGCGGCGGGAGGGAGAGGACGAAGACACACAGGGCGAAGCCGTTGAAGAGTCCTAGGGCCAGGACCGACAGGGGCTCGCCGAAGAGACTCATGCCGCCCGCCCGTCCGCAGCGTCTGTGTCGTCGGCGGAGAATCCGCCGCTCGCGCCGGGGCTGCCCGCGAAACGTCGGTGGGCGGCGCTGAGCGAGGACCCCTCGATGACCCGGGGTTCGGCCGGGAGCCGGCCGATGCGCTTCATCGCCTGATATGCCAGAAGAGACACGACGAAGCCCGCCGCCAGGAGGATCAGCCCGGTCCGCGAGTTGTACGCCACTGCCGTTTCGGGTCGCGTCGACAGGAATGCGAGGACCACCCAGGGAGCTGCGACGGCCAGTCGGGCGCCGTTGACCGTCCACTGCTGCCGGGCGGAGAGCTCGTTGCGGGTGCGGGCATCATCACGGACGAACTGTGCCAAGGCCCGCAGCATGGTGCCCAGGTCGCTGCCGCCGACCTGCCGAGTGACGCTGAGTGCGACGACGATGCGGTCGGCCACCGGGTCGGCGCTGACCTGTCTGAATCGTTCCAACGCCAAGGCGAATGACCCGCTGGCCCGATATTCCTCGGCGAAGACTTCGAACAGCGGCCGCAGCGGTTCGGGTCCGCGATGGGCCAGAGAACTCAGCGCTTCGGGCAGAGACAGTCCCGCGCGGACTCCGGAATTGAGATGGTCGAGGGTTTCGGGCCACAGCTCACGCCGCATCACCTGTCTGCTGCGAGCCCGATGCTGCAATGCCCGGTGCGGCAGCCAGGAGGCGAAGAGGCCGAAGCACAGCGCGATCGCCCACGATCCGGTGAGCACCGTCGAAACGACGGTCACAATACAGAACGCCGCGACCGAGATGAGCAGCAGATGGACCGGACGCAGCCTGGGGAATCCGGCTCCGGTGAGCATGTCATCGAGTTCGCGCACCCACCGCGACTGAGTCCGCTTGCTCTGCGGTCGCTGCCACAGCGACGTCCAGATGAGGAAGAGTCCCGCACCGAGGCAGGCACCGCTGAGCAGAGCGAACTGCGAATAGCTCATGCCGCCTCCAGAATGGAGTGAAGATCGCGGCCGATGGCCGCAAATCGGTCGCCGAGGTGGCCGAA
>NZ_JAJB01000063.1:0-34007 GCF_000583215.1 Brevibacterium sp. VCM10 | reverse complement strand
GCCCCCGCCAGGTAGCAATAGGGAGGTGGGGAATGTCTTTTGGACTGGTCCTGAGATCCCTACTTCGGATCAAGTCGTTTTGTCACTAATCTGATTACCATGATGACGCAAGACACTGCGATACAGGGACAATCAACAGACCAGTCAGCTCAGTCGGTTCGGCCACGGTCCCGATGGGTCGGGATCCTTTGGGCCCTCCATTGGGCGCTCCGAATGGGGCTGGCGGTGTCTCTCCTGCCCTACGCCTGGACGAAGATCTTTCACGTTCAGATGGGTTACGCCGACTACGCCGATGCACTTGTCCAATACGGCGAGATGAGCCCCATGGGACTGCTGTGGCGCTTCATGGCGTTCTCCCCGACCGTGCAGTTTCTGGCAGGCCTTGCTGAGCTGATCGCCGTCATCCTGCTGCTCTTCCGGCGCTCAGCCTGGCTCGGTGCACTCATCGCTGCTCTGGACATGAGCGTCGTCTTCCTGCTCAACCTGACGTTCGACGTGCCGGTCAAGCAACTGTCCGGAGCGATGGCGCTGGTGGGTCTCATCCTTCTCATCCCCAATGTGCCTCGAGTCGTGCGATTCGCACTCGGGCGCAGCGTCGGACCTGCAGTCAGCGGCCTCATCTGGCGCAACCGGATCTTCGTCCGGATCACTCGCTGGGTATCCCCGATACTCGCCATCGTCATCATCATCGGCAGCGGTCTGGCAATCGGTATCAGCCTGAGGTGGGGCAGCCCTGGGACTCCGGAGGAGATCTCAGGTGTCTACACTGTCACGGCGTCAGGCAAGACGACCCCGATCGACGGCACCGAGCACACGACCGCGGACATCACTCAGATCGCGTTCGGGCAGATCGGGTCCCGCAGCGGCAAGAGAATGAGCGTGCGGTACTCCGATGGTGACTTCCAGGACGGCGTCTACAGCGTCGACGGTCAATCGATCACAGTGGAGCTCTTTCCGGTCCGGAAAGGTGCTCAGGCGCCCGTTCGCGGTCCTTCCGGCACCGTCGAATTTCGGTACTCGACGACCGAGGATGGGGAGTTCTCCCTGCGGACAGAAGACTCGGAACTGACACTGCACAACGATGACGAGCGACGTTTCCTCTTCGACCGTGGCTTCCGATGGGGTCCCGAGGCACCCGTGAATCGCTGAAGGGCGATGAATGATTTGGGGCCCCGCCGATCGGCAGGGCCCCAAATCATCTGTCCATGATCCGGCAGATCAAAAGCCGCTTCAGCGTCCGAACAACTTCGAGAACAGCCCTTTCTTCTTCGGCTTGGCCTCCTTGCTCGGTTCTTCCTCGGCAGAAGTCTCTGCCTGCGCAGGCTCGACAGGGTGGTCTCCGCGCGGTCGTTCGTCTTCCGGCTGCTGCTGTCCGCGTGCGGCATCCGAAACCTCCGCGGCAGGCTCTGCGGCTTCGTCGACCCGAGCCTCGGCCGCCGGGGTCGCCTCCGCTGCCGGCTGCTCGTCCGGCACGGACTTCGTGGGTGCAGTTTCCTCTGTCTGAGCAGGCGCCGGAGTTGCCGGGGCCGTCTCAGACGGTGCGGCAGCGTCGTCCGCGGCGGAAGCGGAAGCCGAATCCGGCGTACGGGAGGCGGCGGCCGCCTCGGCGGGGGTGCCCGTGGATCCCCCGGCGGCGGCGAACTGGTCGGCGGCCTCACCTTCCAAGGGAGCGTTCAGATCGCAGTTGGAGATGCGACGCTCATCGTCGAAAGACAGGTCAGCGGAGCCGTCGGCGAACAGCATCCGCAGCCCACCATCGGGCAGCTCTGCCGTCGGAATGCCGCGTTTGACGACGTACGCCTCGACAGCCGCCCGGTGATCGGTCACCGTCGTCTGCGTCAGACCCTGCATGAGCGCGCGCACAGAGACCTTGACCTGCGGTGCGGGCAGGGCGACCTCGGCGGCATCGACGAGCAGCCATACCGTGGTCCCGGCACCGGCGGCGGCAGGATAGTGGGCCCACTTGTCGGTGGCCTCCTTCGACGCCAGGGTCAGGCGCAGTGCGAGCTCCTCATCGAGGGAGAGCTCCGGTGTCGTGAGCTCGGTGACATCCTCGGCGGCCCCGTACTTGCGCACCTCGTGGGAGAGCCCGACGACGGCATCGGGGAAGTCGTTGACGTTCTCCCATCCCCACAGCCACGTCTTCTCCCGGTCGGACTCGGAACCGAGCAGATGTGGTCGGGCGCGCAGAACGGCACCGTCGGCCGACGTGAACGTCAGATGCGGGTCGGAGCTGAAGTCGACTTCCCACTCGGCGTCGGCGATGAGCGCACCGAAATGCGTCTGCACCTCCGTCGAGTAGAAGACGGCGCGGTTGACCAGGTCCTGCAGAGTTGAGCTCATGGTTTCAAGCGTATGCGGGAGCGCCCGAGAATCGAGGAGGCACGCGGTGCGATGGCCGTGTCAGTGCCTCATGGTGGAGTAGATGTCTCAGCAGAACTGCCAGAATCGTCGTCCGTACATATACCTCGGGGAGGAGAACTCATGTAAGGTAGTCTGTTGCGCTTCGCAACTCTCACGACTCTATTGTCAGCCTTTCTTCACTCAGGACGTTCAACGTGGCCTTACTCCGCCTGTCCCTGAAATACGCCAAAAACTACTGGCCCTTCATCATTCTGGTCGTCATCCTGCAGCTGGCCTCGACCATCGCAGCGCTGTACCTTCCCAGCCTCAACGCTCGGATCATCGACGAAGGTGTCGCCAAGGGCGATACCGACTTCATCTGGTCGACAGGCATGACGATGCTGCTCGTCTGCCTCGTGCAGGTCGTCACCGCGATCACCGCGATCTACTTCGGCGCCCGCACAGGGATGGGCGTCGGCCGCGACCTCCGCAGAGCGATCTACCGCCAGGTCGACGACCTGTCGATGCTCGAGGTCGGACGATTCGGCTCCGCCACCCTCATCACCCGCAACACCAACGACGTCCAACAGGTTCAGATGCTGGTGCTCATGACCCTGAACTTCATGGTCTCGACCCCGATCATGTGCATCGGCGGCATCATCATGGCCCTGAGAGAAGACGCCGGGCTGTCCTGGCTGGTGTGGGTGTCCGTGCCCGTCCTGTTCATCGTCGTCGCCATCCTCGTCTACCTCCTCATGCCGCTGTTCCGCCGCATGCAGGACCAGGTCGACGACATCAACGGCGTTCTGCGCGAACAGATCACCGGCATCCGCGTCATCCGCGCCTTCGTCCGCGAACCCTTTGAGACCGACCGGTACGCAGACGCCAACCGTGCCCTGACCGAAACCTCGGTCAAGGTCGGCAATCTGTTCGTGCTCATGTTCCCCGCCATCATGATGATCCTCCACCTCGCGACCGCAGCCGTCCTGTGGTTCGGCGGTCACCGCGTCGACGCCGGACAGATGGAAGTGGGATCGCTGACGGCGTTCCTGCAGTACCTGCTGCAGATCCTGGTGGCCGTGATGATGGGCGTATTCATGATGATGATGATTCCGCGCGCCGTCGTCTGCGCCGAACGCATCGCAGAGATCCTCGACACCCGCAGCACGATGACCATCCCCGCCGGTGTCACGGACCTGCCCGGACGTGGTGAGCTCGAATTCCGCAATGTCTCCTTCGGATATCCCGGCGCCGAGGTGCCTGTGCTGGACGGACTGACCTTCACCGCCCAGCCCGGAACGACCACCGCGATCATCGGCTCGACCGGCTCCGGCAAGTCCACGATCGTCAACCTCATCCCCAGACTCATCGACCCGCAGGCAGGCGAGATCCTCATCGACGGGATCCCCGTCACCGAGTTCAACCGCCACCAGCTGGCCCAGCTCATCGGTCTCGTCCCGCAGAAGCCGTATCTGTTCTCCGGCACGATCGCCTCGAACCTGCGCTTCGGAAACGAGGACGCCACCGATGACGAGCTGTGGGAGGCCCTGCGCATCGCTCAGGCCGACGACTTCGTCATCGAGAAGGAGGACCGGCTCTCAGAGCGCGTCGCCCAGGGAGGCACGAACTACTCCGGCGGGCAGCGTCAGCGTCTCTGCATCGCCAGAGCCCTGACGGTGAAGCCGCAGATCTATGTCTTCGACGATTCGTTCTCCGCCCTCGACGTCGCCACCGACGCACGGCTGCGGGCGGCCCTCGACGAATCGACGGGGGAGGCCACCGTCATCGTCGTCGCCCAACGCGTATCGACGATCCGGGACGCTGACCAGATCATCGTCCTCGAAGCAGGGAAGATCGTCGGCCGCGGCACCCATGACGAACTCGCCGAGGCGAACCCGACCTACCGCGAGATCATCGAATCCCAGCTGACCACGGAAGAGGTGAACTGACATGGCCGACGACACCTCGACCGAGACCGTGGTGGCTGCGGAAGACGAATACATTCCCAGCGGCGAGGAGCTGGAGATGAGCGGCGGCACACCTCCGCGCAAGGCCAAGCACTTCTGGCCCTCGGTCAAACGGCTGTTCGGACTCATGGCCAGCGAGAAGAAGGGCATGATCTACGTCGTCGCCCTCGTCGTCGGCTCCGTGGTCCTCACCGTCATCGCTCCTAAGGTCCTCGGCAAGGCGATGGACGTCGTGTACTCCGGAGTCATCGGTGCTGGGCTGCCCGCAGGTGCGAATATCGACGACATCATCGCCGGGGCCCGCGCTGAAGGCCGCGACGACTTCGCCGATATGCTCGCCACCGCCGAGGTGGTGCCCGGGCAGGGAATCGACTTCACCGCACTCGGGCAGATCATCATCGCCGTCCTGCTCATGTACCTCGTGGCCTCGATGCTCATGTGGGCGCAGGGATACATCCTCAACGCCCTGGTCATGCGGGTCGTCTACCGACTGCGTGAGGACATCGAACGCAAGATCAACCGACTGCCGCTGCGCTACTTCGACACCCGGCAGCGCGGCGACGTGATGTCGCGAGTGACCAACGACGTCGACAACATCCAGCAGGCCCTGCAGCAGGCGTTCTCGCAGCTCGTGCAGTCGGCGCTGACGATCATCGGCATCGGCGTGATGATGTTCATCGTGTCCTGGCAGCTTGCGCTGCTGGCCCTCATCGCACTGCCGCTGTCGGCGATCATCGCCGGTGTCATCGGCACTCGGTCGCAGAAGCTGTTCAAGGCGCAGTGGAAGCACACCGGTGAGGTCAACGGGCACGTCGAAGAGTCGTTCTCCGGCCTCGACATCGTCAGGGCCTTCGGCCGTGATGAGGTCATGCTCGACGAGTTCGACCGTCGCAACGAATCGCTGTACAAGGCCTCAGCGGGAGCACAGTTCGTCTCCGGCATGATCATGCCCTCGATGCAGTTCGTGTCCTACCTCAGCTATGTCCTCATCGCAGTCGCCGGCGGCCTCAAGGTGGCAACGGGGCAGATGACGCTCGGCGATGCGACCGCGTTCATCCAGTATTCCCGTGAGTTCTCGCAGCCGATCTCCGAGATGGCCGGTGTCGCGAACATGCTCCAATCCGGTGTCGCCTCGGCGGAGCGGACCTTCGAACTGCTCGACGCCGAGGAGGAGGATCCCGACGAGGTGCAGCGGGAACTGCCCCCGCGCACCCCGGGCAAGGTCGAGTTCTCCGAGGTGAGCTTCCGCTACGCTCCCGAGATTCCTCTCATCGAGAAGGTGTCCTTCACCGCAGAGCCGGGACATACGGTGGCGATCGTCGGACCCACCGGCGCCGGCAAGACCACCTTGGTCAATCTCGTGATGCGCTTCTATGAGATCACGGGCGGAACCATCTTCCTCGACGGCATCGACACCCGCGACCTCAGCCGTGCCGACCTCCGCTCGCATGTGGGCATGGTCCTTCAGGACGCCTGGCTGTATGAGGGCACGATCGCCGACAACATCCGCTACGGTCGGCTGGGTGCCACCGATGAGGAAGTCGTCGCCGCGGCCAAGGCGACGATGGTCGACCGGTTCGTGCGTCAGCTGCCCGACGGCTATGACACGGTCATCGATTCCGACAGTGGAAGCGTCTCGGCCGGTGAGCGACAGCTCATCACGATCGCCCGAGCCTTCCTCGCCGACCCCTCGCTGCTCATCCTCGATGAGGCGACCTCCTCGGTCGACACCCGCACCGAGGTTCTCGTGCAGCAGGCGATGGCGGCACTGCGGACCGATCGGACGTCGTTCGTCATCGCCCACCGGCTGTCGACGATCCGTGACGCTCACACCATCCTCGTGATGGAGGACGGCGCAATCGTCGAGCACGGCAATCATGAGCAGCTGCTCGCCGCACAAGGCGCCTACTACCGGCTGTACATGTCGCAGTTCCGCGGGGAGGACGCCGAGGAGCAGTTCACCGCCGAGGCGCCGGCAGAGGATGGGCCCTCGCCGCGGGCCTGACAGGGCCGACCGGCCGCAGGGTCCTCGAGCTCGAGCTCGGGGACCCTGTCTCGCATTCACCGCAGAAATCAGACAATGAACGGACATCTGCATAACGATTTCTGCCTGGCTTATGCCGAAATCGACCCGAATGTGACATTGATCTTTCTGCTCTGCCGTGTGGATCTCCGAGCTCGATTCGAAGTTCCTGTGCAGGTGAGAGGACGGCAGCTGGAGCGAACACGAGGGGAGCCATGACCCGGGCGCGCGAACTGTATTGCGAAGTGATAAACATTCGGCGCAACATCTCTATCACTTCTGTCATGACCTAAATGAACTAAAGTCGTGCGTACTCCTGTGCCTGCGTATGGTCCAAGCCATAACTGAAGACGGCAACCGGCCAGAACTCTGGAAGGACCATCATGAGACGCTTGGCAATGGCGGCAACATTCGCCCTGGCACTCTCCATCGGAGGACTGAGTCCGGCGGTCGCGCTGGCCGACGACAACTCTGCAGCGGACGCAACGGTCGTACCGGCGACAGGAAACGGCGACGCAGAAACCCCGGGTCCGGAGGATCCTCCCGCAGGCCCCGGTGACGACGCTGATCCCGGCACCGACGGCACACCTGCCGAACCCGGTGACGGGGAGGACTCGACTGATCAGGGCGGCGACGAGAACGCGGCCGATCCCGGTGACGGTGAAGAGGCGGCCGATCCTGGCGAAGGTTCGGGCGAACCGACCGAGGACTCAACCCCGATCGATGCCTCGTTCTCCCTCGACCGGTCGACGATGCCGGTCGACGAGGCAGCTGAAGCCATCCCCTTCACGATCACCGGCCTCAAGGTTGGAGACACCGTCACCGCCGAACCGGGCGAGAACGGTTCCACCACCGTCGACAGCGACGGAACGTACAACGGTGAGCTCCGCGGCAACACCGAGCTCAAGGTCGGCGATGTCGTCGGCGTCACCGTGGTCGTCGCCCGCGACGGGCAGGAGTCGAAGACCTTCACCGGCAGCGTGGAGATCACCGACAGCCACGCTGACTCGGATGCGACCGTCAGCGTCGACCCGCAGAGCCAGACGATCGATTCCTACCTCGACAACGGTGTCGACATCATCGTGAGCAGCTGCGAACCGGGCGAAGAGGTGACAGTCACCATCGTCCGCAAGGGAGAGGACACGAACATCTGGGAAGAGACGAAGACCGCCGGCGACGACGGTTCGGTCTCGGCGTCCTTCATGCCCGGCACCGGTGGCGACGGATGGATCGGCGACTTCGTGGTCAGCGCAGAATGCGGTGACATGACCGCAGAGACGACATACTCGGTCACTGAGAACGACGACGGAACCGATGCGGATCTCAGCGTCACTCCACAGAGCCAGAAGCTGGCCGACTTCCTCGAGAACGGCGTCAACATCACCCTCGTCAACTGCCACGTCGACTCCGAGGTGACGTTCCAGGTGAGCTCCGCGACAGACCCCGACACGGTGATCTGGGAAGAGACCCAAGACGCCGGTGAAGATGCGGCCGGATCCGTTCGGTTCGTCCCCGACGGTGACGGCGGCACCGGTTGGATCGGTGACTTCACCGTCGCAGCCACCTGCGGTGACAAGAGCGCCGAGACCACGTTCACGGTCACCGATGACGGCAGCGTCATCGACCCGACGCTCTCGATCAGTCCCGAACGAATCTCCGGAGTGGACTTCATCGACCGAGACAAGGGCGTACAGATGACGCTCACCGACTGCGGGGCGGACGCCGATGCGCATTTCGAGGTGTACTCGGGTGACAAGAGCGAGAAGCTCTACGAGCAGACGGCAACGGCTGATCAGGATGGCACAGCCGGAATCCAGGTCTATGGCCTCGGGGACGATCCCGCGTACTACGTCGGGACGTACCACGTCGTCGCCGCTTGTATGGACGTCAGCAGGTCAGGAAAGTTCGTCGTGACCGGTGGTGAATCCGGCGGCGGAAACGGAGGAGAGTCCGGCGAAGCCGGCGGATCCGCAGGCGGCTCGTCGATGCCGCGTACCGGTGCCGAACTCACCGGCCTGACGGCAGGCGCCCTGCTCATCCTCGGCGGTGGAGCAGCCATCGGACTGGCCCGCCGGAAGAATTGGAGCTGACAGCGGTCGGCGACCCGTCGGGTTGGTGACTGCACCCGGCCCGACGGTGTCCATGGTGGCGGCGAAAGCGACACAGCTCTCCGGCCACAACGGCTCAGGCCCCGAACTCGCAGAGAACCGAGTTCGGGGCCTGATGCGTCTCCGAGCAAAGGCGGACCACGTGCCGGGGGTGGTCTCAGCCCTGGGCGACGAGAGTGCGCACGGCCGAGGAGAAGAACCCCTGACCGTCGACTCCACCGCCGGATTCGGGGCCGAAACCGGCCTCGACGGCGTGTTCGGGGTGCGGCATGAGACCGACGACGTTGCCTGCTTCGTTCGTGATTCCGGCGATGTCGCGCAGAGACCCGTTCGGGTTGAAGCCCTGGTAGCGGAAGACCACGCGTCCGGTCGACTCGAGCTCATCGAGCACCTCGTCGGTGGCGACGAACCCGCCCTCGCCGTTCTTCAGCGGAATGCGGATCGTCTCACCCCGCTCGTAGTCGCTCGTCCACGCGGTGTTCGCGTTCTCCACGACCAGGTCCTGGTCGCGGCAGATGAAGTGCTGGTGATCGTTTCTGATGAGGGCACCGGGCAGCAGACGGGACTCGCAGAGGATCTGGAAGCCGTTGCAGATGCCGAGCACCGGCATACCGGCATTCGCCGCAGCGACGACGGACTCCATGATCGGAGCGAATCCGGCGATCGCACCGCAGCGCAGGTAGTCACCGTAGGAGAATCCGCCCGGCAGGATGACGGCGTCGACTCCGGACAGAGTCGAATCCGCATGCCACAGGTTCACCGGGTTCGCACCGGCCAGGCGAACGGCTCGAGCCGCGTCACGGTCATCGAGCGTTCCGGGGAACGTGACGACTCCGACGGAGACGCCGGACTCTGCGGTCGCCTCGGCGGTGGGATCAGCAGCGACAGCGGTCACGATGCGTCCTCGGCCACGCGGACGGCCACAACGTTTTCGATCACGGGGTTCGACAGAAGCTTCTCTGCGGCTTCGCGTGCCTGGGCGAGGACCTCCTCGGTGGCTTCGCCGTCAACCTCGAGTTCGAACCTCTTGCCCTGACGAACCTCACCGAACCCGGTGAAGCCCAGACGGGTCAGTCCGCCGGAGATCGCCTTGCCCTGCGGGTCAAGGATCTCGGGTTTGGGCATCACCTCAACGACGACACGTGCCATGCGTGTACTGCTCCTTTGTGAAAGTGTTCGGGAGTTCCTCCCGCGCTCACTCAGAGTCTACCAACCACGGCCGAATTCCCCGCCCGCGGTCCGGTCGCCGGACAGGCCGGAGCCCTCACGAGTCGAAGCCCATGCCCGCCGCATCGAGGACCTTGAGCAGGGGGCCGCGCCGACCCTCGTTCTCATCGGCCTTGATCAGCGCATTCGTCGTCAGCTTGATGCCCAACCAGGCCACGGGTTCGGGAGGGAACGGCAGGGGGAGCTTGCGCACCATCTCGAGCTCGGTCAGCTCGGTGTCCTCGCCGGAGAGCAGATCGAGCATGACCGTGCCGGCGAACCGGGAAGCGCCGACACCGAGCCCGGTGAACCCGGCAGCCATGGCGACCTTCTTCCCGTAGGCGCTGGTGAAGAACGAGAAGAACCGCGAGCAGGTGTCGATCGGTCCGCCCCATTTGTGAGTGAACTTCAGTCCGGCCAGCTGCGGAAAGGTTTCGAAGAAGTGCTCGGCGAGGGTCTCGAAGGTCTCGGGCCGCTGATCGTACTTCCACGACACCTTCCGCCCGAAGTGATAGACGGCGTCCCAGCCGCCGAAGAGGATCCGATTGTCCGCGGTCAGCCGGTAGTAGTGGAAGCGATTCGCGCAGTCGCCGATGCCCTGGCGGCCCTCCCACCCGATCGCGGCCATCTGCTCATCGGTCAGAGGCTCGGTCATCAGCGCATAGTCGTAGACGGGCACGGTGTGCAGACTCACCCGCTTGAGCAGGGACGGGAACACATTCGTCGCCAACGCCACCCGCTTCGCCGTGATCGTACTGCACTGAGCGGCCGCGCAGTCCTCGATTGTCTCCGCGGTCACGCGGGTCTGGACTCGCACGGTCGACGTCGCATCGCTGACATCGGTGACCTTCGTGCCCTCATAGACGTCGACCCCGAGTTCGCGGATGACGCGCAGCAGCTCCCAGCACAGCTTCGCCGGATTGACCAGCGCGACCTCGCGAGAATCCCACAGTGCACCCTTGTACGTCGGTGACTTGACGATCCCCGCGAGTTCCTGCTGGTCGAGGAAGATGAAACCGGAATCCGGATCGTGGGCCTCCCGCAGCTCGGCGACCTGGTAGTCCTCGGTGGCGACGTCGAGTTCGCCCGTGCGTTCGAACTCGACGTCCATTCCGTACTTCGCCACCGCGGCTTCGATGGCGTCGAGGTTCTCCCGGCCCAGCTGCGCGAGCCGATCGTTCTCCTCCGGCAGGTGGGCTTTCCCGTTGTCGTAGCCGTGCGTGAGGCTGGCCGCGCAGAATCCGCCATTGCGCCCCGAGGCGGCCCACCCGATCGAGTTCGCCTCGACGAGCGCGACCCGACGGTTCGGGTCCCGTTCCTTCGCCTGCAGCGCCGTCCACAGGCCCGTGAACCCGCCGCCGACGACGAGGAGGTCGGTCTCGCGGTCCTCGACCAGCGGCGGCAGCGGCTGCGGGCGGAGGTCGGTATCGAGCCAGAACGGAATGGTCGAGGCGTCGGCCAATGCGGGATGCACGTCCATGTCACTTCACTTTCTTCATGGTGCAGTCGGCAGCTCTCAGGCGGCCATGGTCTTGATGATCTCGGTGGCGTTGCCGCCGGCCTTGCGCAGGACGAACCCGACGAAGCCGAGGGCGGCGAGGGTGAGCACGAACATCACCGTCGACATCGCCGCGACCTCGGGGCGCAGAGCCACGCGGACGGCGGAGAAGATGTAGACCGGCCACGGGGTGTAGCCCGGCTGTTGGACGAAGCTCGAGAGGATCGTGTTGTCGAGGCTGACGGTGAACGACATCAGGGCGCCGGCGAGGATGCCGGGAGCCGCGATCGGCAGGGTGATGTCCTTGAACCGGTTCCACGGTGTCGCACCGAGGTCGGCGGCGGCGTCCTCGAGCTGTGTGTCCATGCCGGCGAGTCGGGCCCTGATGATGAACGTCACGATCGCCATGGAGAACATCGCATGCGAGATGATGAGCCTGACCAGACCGTTGTTGAGCGGGGTGATGCCCCAGTCGACGCCGACGGTGACGAACCACGGCAGGAACGAGATGCCGTCGACGATCTCGGGCGTGACCAGGGTCAGACCGAGGATCGCGGTCAGTCCGAGCGCCCACCATGCGCCCCTTCGCGCCCTGGCCAGAGCGACCCCGCCGAGGGTGCCGAAGATCGTCGAAACGATGGCCGTGCCCACCGCTGCCTGCAGGCTCGTGACGATGGAGGAGACGATGATGTCGTTGTTGATGCCGCTGATGTAGGCGTGCAGGCCGAAACCGCGGAAGTTCGCGAGCACCTTGCCGTTGTTGAACGAATAGGCGATGATCACCGCGATCGGCACGAACAGGTAGACGAAGACGATGATGCCCCAGACGTGCAGAGCGATATCGGTCGGTGTCCGACGTGCGAACGTGTTCTTCTTCGGCATCTCAGGCCCTCCCGTCCTGCAGCGGAACACTGTTGAGTCTGGCCGTGATCGCCTGCCCGAGCTTGAGCAGCGCGAATCCGAGACCGACGACGACCAGGGTGGAGATGATGAGGATCATCGCCATGGCCGCCCCGACCGCCCAGTTCTGTGCGGTGTTGAACTGATTGGCGATGAGCTGCCCGACCATCGAGCCGCTCGCACCGCCGAGGACGGTTGCCGTGACGTAGTCTCCGTTGAGCGGGATGAACACGAGCAGGCAGCCGGAGACGACTCCCGGCATCGCCATCGGCAGCGTCACCCGCATGAAGGTCTTCACCTTCCCCGCGCCGAGGTCGTAGCTGGCCTCCCGCAGCTTCTTGCCGGAGGCGTCGATGGCGACGAACAGCGGCAGGATCATCAGCGGCAGATAGTTGTAGACGACGCCGATCTGCACGGCCGAGCGGGTGTAGAGGATGTCCAGCGGTCCGTCGAGCAGCCCGAGGCTCTGCAGCCAGTTCGACAAGAACCCGTCGGGGGAGAGCATGATCTGCCAACCGAGGGTGCGGACGAGGAAGTTCGTCCAGAACGGCACCATCACCAACGCCAGAGCCAGGGAACGGCGGGCCGGGGAGACCTTGACCGCCAACCAGTAGGCGAAGGGCAGGGCGATGAGCAGGCAGAGGATCGTGCCGACGATCGAGATCCGCAGGGTCGCGAAGAACGTGGAGACGAAGCTTGCGCTCATCGCCTCCGGGTAGCGGTCGAAGGACAGCCGGTCGGTGGCGATAGCCGTGAACTCATCCGGTTTGTAGCCGAAGCTGTAGAAGACGATGAGTGCCAGCGGAACGATGAAGAAGAACAGCGCATAGGCCCACGTCGGAAACGACATGGCCGCCGGGCCGAAGAAACGCGGGGAGAGCCCGCGCCTGGCTGTCTCTGTGGTCGTGGTTGTACTCATGCTCCACTCCTGGCCTGGGCGTCGGCAAAGATCTTCGTGCGGATCTGATCGGCCGGGGTCTGCTTGCTCGGTTCGAGACGGTCGAGGACCTCCTGGGCCGGGAAGATGAGGTCACGTTCGTCGAGGTCGGCCTTGACCGCCTGCTCTTCGAGCCCCTTCGTGCCGATCGGGTAGCCGATGTAGTCGAGCTGCTCGACGGCCGTGTCCGGGGAGATCATGTGGTTGATGAAGGCGTGGGCGGAGTCCGGGTGCGGAGCACCGGTGGCGATCGCCCACGTGTCCGTCCACAGGTTCGCCGACGGTGTCGGGAACACGAACTTCCAGTTCTCCGGGTCCTTGACCTCCGACAGTCCCTGCCGGGCGTCACCGTTGAACGCATGCAGCATCGTGAAGCTGCCTTGGATCATGCCGGTGGCAGCATTGCCGATATAGGCCTTGATGTTCGGGGCCAGCTGGTCGACGACGATCGTCCGAGCCCGGTCGAGTTCGTCTTCGTCCTCGGTGTTGAGGCTGACATCCATGGCGGCCAAGGCGATCGCTGAGACCTCCCACGGGTCCTCGAGCAGCGCCGTCGTGCCGGCCGCTTCCTTCTGCGCGGCGTCGACGAAGTCCTGCCAGCTGGTCAGCTCACGGTCGATCTTCGTCGTGTTGTAGACGAAGCCGGTCGTGCCCCAGGCCTTACAGACGGTGTACGTGTTGTCCGGGTCGAAGTACTGGTTCTTGAAGTTGTCGTCGATGTGTTCGAAGTTCGGGATGAGCGAGAGATCGAGTTCTTGGAGCAGATCATGGTTGAGCATCTGCGGAACGTTCGATCCGGTCGGGACGACCACGTCGTAGCCGGAGGTGCCGCGTGAGGTGGAGAGCTTCGCGGCGAGTTCCTCGTTCGATCCGTACG
Organism: Brevibacterium sp. VCM10; assembly: GCF_000583215.1. Lineage (NCBI taxonomy): Bacteria > Bacillati > Actinomycetota > Actinomycetes > Micrococcales > Brevibacteriaceae > Brevibacterium > Brevibacterium sp. VCM10. The sequence goes on along the minus strand of NZ_JAJB01000063.1, from coordinate 20,148 downwards.
AGTCGACCTGGACGAGCACGTCATACTTCGATTTGAACGCCTCGATGAGTTCCGGAGCATCGTAGTCGCCCCACGAGTAGAGGTTGAGCTTCGATTCGAGCTTGCCGTCGGTCGGCGGCGACGCCGCCATCTTCGTGGTCGTTCCGCACGCGCTCAGTGCGCCGAGGCCTGCGACACCGAATCCGGCCAGCAGCGCTCGCCGGCTCAACCTCGCCGAGGCGGCCCGCGGGGCCAGGAATGTCACATCGGGTCGTGTGCCGGCCATCTCAGGCACCGCCCTCGACGGTCGCGGCCGGCAGGCCAGGCTCACGGTCGTACACGGTCACGGCGTCGGCATCCCAGCTCAGCTCCACCTCGGTGCCGGCACTGATCGGCTCCCGCCCGGCGGCGGGGACGCGAGCGAGGATCTCGTCGTTGTCGCCGACGACGATCATGTACTGGATGACGTCGCCTAAGAACGAATACGAGATCACCGCGCCGCGTGCCGTGTTCGCGTCCCCGGAGGCCTCGCCGGCCGGGGCGACGTGCATCCGTTCGGGGCGGATGGCTGCGCGCACCCGGTCTCCGACGGTGAGATCACGGGGTTCACCGGCAGCAGTGGACGGTCTGAGTGTCAGCGTCGGGGCCGTGAGCACGGCGTTGGCCGTGCGCAGGGTCGCGGTCGTCGAATCGGCGGACGTCACCTCGGCGGAGATGAAGTTCTGCTTGCCGATGAAGCCGGCGACGAAGCCGTTGTGCGGATTCGCGTAGATGTCCTCACCGGTCCCGATCTGCTGGATGACGCCGTCGTACATGACGACGATGCGATCGCTCATCGCCAGTGCCTCGTCTTGGTCGTGGGTGACGAAGACGAAGGTCGTGTCGAGTCTCGTGTGGAGTCGTTTGAGCTCGAGCTGCATCTCCTCGCGCAGCTTCCGGTCGAGCGCCGACATCGGCTCGTCGAGGAGGAGGACCTGCGGGCGGTTGACGAGCGCCCGGGCCAGGGCGATGCGCTGCTGCTGACCGCCGGAGAGCTGTTCGGGCTTGCGTCCGGCGAAGTCCTCCATCTGAACGAGTGCCAGGGCCTCTCTGACCCGTTGGGCGATCTCCGGCTTCGGAACCTTCGCCTGCTTGAGTCCGTAGGCGATGTTGTCGGCGATGTTCATGTGCGGGAAGAGCAGGTACGACTGGAACACCGTGTTGACCGGTCGGCGGTGCGGCGGCAGGGACACGATGTCCTTGCCGCCGAGCAGGATCGCCCCGTCGGTGGGGGTCTCGAACCCGGCGATCATCCGCAGCAGGGTGGTCTTTCCGCAGCCGGAGGGGCCGAGCAGGGAGAGGAACTCGCCCTTGTGGACGTTCAAGTCGAGGCGTTCGATGGCGGTGTTGTCGCCGAAGACCTTCTTCACTCCCTGGATCTCGAGGTGGTCGAGTCCGGTCTCCGCAGAGGGCGCCGAGGTGGCTGTGCTGGTCATGATGGCCTTTCGTCGTCAGCGGGCTGAGCCGGTGGTGGTCGGTGCGGACGTGGTGGTCGGTGTCTGAGGCGGCAGATCATCGTGGACGATGCGGCCGTCGCAGATCGTCAGAACGTTGGTGATTCCGGCGATGTCGGTCGTCGGCAGTGTGAAGGGGTCGGCGCTGGCCAGGGCGAGGTTGGCCGGCTGACCGGGGCGGATGTGGCCGTTGTCGGCAGAGCGCAGGAGGTGTGCCGAGCCTGCGGTGTAGGCACGCAGTGCCGTCGTCAGGTCGATCGCCTCATCCGGCAGCAGCGCAGCGGCGTCCGCGGCGGTCGGGTGTGAGCGGTTGAGCGCGACATGGATCGCCTCCCACGGGTTCGCCGTCGACACGGGCCAGTCCGAGCCCATCGCCAGATGGGCGCCGGTGCGGTTGAGAGACCCGAAAGGGTAGAGCCAGCCGCTGCGTTCGGCACCGAGGAACGGTAAGTTGAGGTCGATCATCTGCTCGTCATGGCAGGCCCACAGCGCCTGCAGGTTCGCGGTGATGCCGAGTTCGGCGAAGCGCGGCACATCGGCGGGATCGACGACCTGGACGTGGGCGATATGGTGGCGCCGGTCGGCGGTGTTGGCTGCGCCGGTCGTCCCGGTGCCGGCCGTGCCCTGGCTGCGGACGGCCTCGAAAGCGTCGAGGGCGGCCTTGACGGCGGCATCGCCGATCGCATGGCAGTGGATGTCGAAGCCGGCCGCATCGAGGGCCGCGAACGAGGCCTCGAGGTGGGCTTTCGTGAAATAGCTCGTTCCGAAGCCGCCGCAGGTGCACGTGTATTCGGTCGTCATCGCCGCGGTCCGGGATTCGACGATCCCGTCGAGCATGAACTTCACCGAGGTGGCGCGGAAGCGTCCGTCGGCACGGGCGAGATCGGTCAGTCGGGCCACCTCGGCGTCGATGTCGGTGACCCCGCGCGGCCACCACAGGCTGCCGACGACCTCGGAATGGAGCTCGCCGGTCTCTGCCGCCCCGGCGTAGGTGCCGTACGGGTCGCGGTGACCGCCGTAGTCGCCGACGATGGCGTCCATCCATGCAGTCACACCGAGGGAGTTGAGATAGCGCTGGCCTTCGCGCAGGCCGGCCAGGACCTCCTCGTCGGAGGCGGCGGGAACGGAGGCGGAGACGAGGTCGATGGCCGATTCGTGCAGGCACCCGGTGGGCCGACCGGTCGAATCGGTGACGATGACGCCGCCGGCAGGGGCCGTCGACGTCTCGTCGAGTCCGGCCGCGGTCATCGCCTGCGTGTTCACCCATGCCGAATGGTGGTCGGCGCTGAGCAGGATCGCCGGCCTGTCCGGGCAGGCTTCGTCGAGGATGTCGGCACTCGGGTCTCCTCCGGGGAAGTGGGCCATCGACCAACCGCCGCCGATGACCCAGTCGTTCGCAGGGTCGGTCGCGCCGTCATGACGGGGCGTCTCGGCGACATAGTCGCGGATCATCTGCAGCGCCGCCTCGAGGCTGTCGGCTCCGCTGATATCGCAGGCCAGGGCCTCCTGGCCGCCGAAGGTCGTGTGCACATGCGCATCGACGAATCCGGGAGTGAGCAGCTTGCCGGTGGCGGTGATCGTGCGCGCGGCGGGCACCGCTGCGGGACCGGTGCCGATCTCGGTGACGATCCCGTCGCGGATGCTCACGCGATCCTCGGGGCGCAGAGCCTCACCGTCGAAGATCGCGACGTCGAGGATGTCGAGGTCCATCGGTGCCTCCCGGCTGCTGTGTCGTGGCAGAGGCGGATCGCAGAGTCCGCTCTCTGAGTGTGTTGTGGATCACTGTGAGGTCACCTTAGCGGAAGTTCTCTCCCGATTCCACTGATTCCGTTGCCGAATTGCGGATGTATTGATGGAAACTGCAATGCAGATTGCCAGTGATGCTGAATCAGCGTCTCATTCCGCGATATTCGCACAGTAGTTGTTGGCGGCTCGGCTGTCGGCGACAGCGGGCGCGAGGTGGCCGGGGAGTTTCTGGGAACGACGAAGCCGCGGGGCACCGACTGTGCGTCGGTGCCCCGCGGCTCACGTGCCGGCGCTCTGGGGCGCGCAGGGTCTCAGGCGGGGAACGTCTCCCCGGTGAGCTTCTCGAAGGCCTCGATATAGCGGGCGCGGGTCTTCTCGACCACCTCGGCGGGCAGCGGCGGGGGAGGAGTGTCCGACGCCTTGTCCCACCCGGATTCGTCGGTCAGCCAGTCGCGGACGAACTGCTTGTCGAAGCTCGACTGAGTCTTGCCCGCCTCATAGCCCGCGGCGTCCCAGAAGCGAGAGGAGTCAGGGGTGAGCACCTCGTCGCCGAGGACGATCGTGCCATCGGACAGGGTTCCGAACTCGAACTTCGTATCGGCCAGGATGATCCCGCGTTCCCGGGCGATCTGCTCGGCACGCTGGTAGATCTCCACGGTCAGATCGCGCAGCTTCTCCGCCGTCTCCGTCCCGACGGTCTCGGCGACGGCGGAGAAGCTGACGTTCTCATCGTGGTCTCCGAGCTCGGCCTTCGTCGCCGGAGTGAAGATCGGGGGCTCGAGGCGGTCGGCCTCGACGAGCCCGGCCGGCAGTTGGATGCCGCACACGGACCCGGTGGCCCGGTAGTCTGACATTCCCGAACCGGTGAGGTAGCCGCGGGCGACGCACTCGACGGGGAACATGGAGAGATTCTGCACGATCAGCCCGCGTCCGGCCACGGCGGCCGGCACATCCGAGCTGATGACATGGTTGCCGATGACATCGGCGAGCTGATCGAACCACCACAGGCTCAGGCCGGTGAGCACCTTGCCCTTGTCCGGGATCTCCGAATCGAGCACCCAGTCGTAGGCGGAGATGCGGTCCGAGGCGACCATGAGCAGCTGCTCGGCGCTCGCAGCGTCGGCGGCGTCGGCGGGAATGTAGAGGTCGCGGACCTTCCCCGAATACACATGCTTCCAGCCCGGCAGTACCGGAGGCTGCGGGGCGGGGGCGGCGTAGCCGGAAGCGAGCTCGATGCGCCCGGCGGCGGCTGCCTCGGCGATATCGGTGCGATGCTGCTCGCCGTCCCATGCGATCTCGTCGACCGCGGCATAGGCCTTCGCCCGTGCATCGTCGAGGTCGTCACCGAGGGAGACGACGGAGAGCACGCGGCCGCCGGAGGTGACGATGTCACCGGTCTCGGCGATGTCCTTCGTGATCACGGCGTCCTCGGGGGCGAACCCTCCGCTGGGGCCGGTCGCGAGCTTCGTGCCCGCGTGCAGGACGCTGACGTCGGGCAGGGCCGCGGCGGTGTCGAGCCCGCGGATGATGTCCCCGGTGCTCGGCGTGGCCGGGTAGTTCTCGGCAGCCATGACCACGGTCACCGAGGAGCGCGGATCCCATTCGAGGGCCGCGACCTCGTTGAGGCGCCCCTCGGCGGCGGCGAGCAGCGTCTGGCCCAGGGGGCTGGCCAGCCGGGCGAGCACGGACTGCGTCTCCGGATCGCCGAAGCGGACGTTGAACTCGATGACGCGCAGACCTTTCGACGTCAGCGCCAGACCGCAGTAGAGCAGACCGGTGAACGGGGTGCCGCGGCGGGCCATCTCATCGACGACGGGTTGGGCGACGGTGTCGATGATCTCCTCGACCGTGCCGGCGGGCAGCCAAGGCAGCGGCGAATAGGCGCCCATTCCGCCCGTGTTCGGGCCGGTGTCGCCGTCGCCGATGCGTTTGAAGTCCTGCGCCGGGGCCAGGGGGACGGTGGTCGTGCCGTCGCAGAGGACGAACAGAGACACCTCGGGTCCGTCGAGGTAGTCCTCGATGACGACCCGATCGGAAACCTCGAGGCAGGAGCTCGCATGCGCCAGCGCGGCATCGAGGTCATCGGTGACGACGACTCCCTTGCCGGCGGCCAGTCCATCGGCCTTGACCACATGCGGGGCACCGAATTCGCGCAGCGCGGCGGCGGCCTCATCGGTCGAATAGGCGACCACGGTGCGGGCAGTCGGCACGTTCGCGGACTCCATGACCTCCTTCGCGAACGCCTTGGAGCCTTCGAGGTGAGCGGCGTCCGCGCTGGGGCCGAAGACGGGGAAGGAGGCTTCGCGCAGAGCATCCGCAACACCGGCGACCAGCGGGGCTTCGGGCCCGATGACGACGAGGTCGACGTCGAGGGTCTCGGCCAGCGCGGTCACGGCGGCGGCATCCGAGGCGTCGACGGCCTCGGTGTGGGCGATCTGCGCGATCCCGGGATTGCCGGGAGCGGCGATGACGGCGTCGACCTGCGGGTCGCGCGAGAGAGCAAGGACGAGGGCGTGTTCACGGGCGCCCGAACCGATGACAAGAACCTTCACGCCACCAGCCTAAAGGGTCGTAGGCTTGAGTGCGTGACCCTCTCGACTTTCACTCCCGCCCAAGCCGCCGAGCTCGCAGTCGTCGAGCGCTCCGGGTTCATCGAATCCCGGCACATCGGATCCGCCGTGGTCCTGGCCCCGGACGGATCACCGCTGATCAGTCTGGGCGCCCCGGAGGCAGCCGTGTTCACCCGTTCCAGTCTCAAACCGCTGCAGGCGATCGCCGCGATGAGCCTCGGCGCGCAGCTGACAGGTCCTGCCGCGGCCCTGGCGACCGCCTCGCACAAGTCCGAGGCCGGGCACGTCGAGGTCGTCGAATCGATGCTCGCGGCCGCCGGGCTGAGCGTGTCCGACCTGCAGTGCCCGTCCGCCCATCCCGCCGACGGAGCCTTCCGCCGCGAACTGCAGGAGCGTGCACGGGCTCGTTCAGATGCGGACACCGACCCGCGCTCGCCCCTGTACTTCAACTGCTCCGGCAAACACGCGGCGTTCCTCGCCGCCGCCCGTGCCATCGGTGCCGACACCTCCACCTACCTGTCCCCGGACCATCCCGTGCAGCAGAAGGTCGCCGAGGTGGTCGCCGCCTTCGCCTCCGAGCACCCGTCCGCGGTCGGCATCGACGGCTGCGGGGCTCCCGTGTTCGCGCTCAGCCTCACCGGACTGGCCCGCGCGGTCGGCCGCGTCGTCCGGATGGGCAGCACCGACGGCGCCGCCGAGGCGTCAACAGAGGCATGGGCCGCGTATGAGGACGAGGCGCGCACCCTCACCGAGGCGGTCTTCGCCGACCCGTGGGCGATCGAGGGCCACGGCCGACCGAACTCGACCGTCATCGACCGGCTCGGCGTCTTCGCCAAGGGCGGGGCCGAAGGCGTCATCGTCATGGCCACCCGAACCGGGTATTCGGTGGCGGTGAAATGCCTCGACGGGTCCTCGCGGGCGACCGGGCTCGTGGCGCTGACCCTGCTCCAGCGGGCCGGAGCGTTCGCTGCCGGGCTGGGAGCCGCCTCGGCGCCGGAGGACGACACAGTCGACGCCGTGATCGCGGCGATCACGGACACGGTCACCGGGGGCACGGATTCCGAGGGGCGGACGGACGTTGTCGGCACGCTCTGCGTGGGTGAAGATGTAGCGAAGATTCGGCGGAGGGAGCAGGACTGATGGCGATTCGCAGAAGGATCGACCCCGATCAGGGGCGCAGTGCAGTGGAGATGTGGCTGACCCAGGCGAGGCTCGATGCGGCTCCGGCCGACCGGTCGACCACCGCCACCGCCGTGCGCTTCACCCTCGAAGAGCTCGCCTCTCGCGCCGAAGGCAACAGCGTCGAGGTCCGGGTTCCACCCTTCGGGGTCACGCAGTGCATCGCCGGACCCCGGCACACCCGCGGCACCCCGCCGAACGTCGTCGAAACCTCCGCCGAGGTGTGGCTGAGCCTGGCCACCGGGCGCACCGACTTCGCCACCGCGCTCGCCGCCGGAGACATCGACGCCTCGGGAACCCGAGCCGACCTCGGCGATTTCCTGCCCCTCTTCACGCCTGCAGAACTCGAGGCCTGAGCATGAGCGCACAGATCACACAGACGACGTCGTTCATCGGCGGGCGGCATGTGCCGTCCCTGCTCACCTACGCGAACATCGACCCGGCGACCGGCGGCCAGCTCGGCGACATCGCCCGCGCCGGAGCAGATGAGGTCGACCGAGCCGTGCGGGTGGCGGCGAAGGCGCAGCGGGAATGGAAGCGCTCGAGCCCCGAACAGCGCTCCCGTCTGCTCATCGCCACCGCGGCCGTCATCACCGCCAACCGCGACGATCTGGCCCGCATCGAATCCGAGGACACGGGCAAACCGCTGACCCAGGCCTATGCCGACGTCGACGTGTGCGCCCGCTACTTCGAGTTCTACGGCCACACCATCGAGTCCTACTACGGTCACGCGATCCCGCTGGCCGAGGACATGCACGTCTACACGCGGCGGGAGCCCTTCGGCGTCACCGGCCACATCGTGGCCTGGAACTATCCGCTCCAGCTCATCGGCCGCGCCGCCGCCACCTCGCTGGCCACCGGCAACTGCGCCGTCGCCAAACCCGCGGACGAGACCCCGCGGTCGACCGTGCGACTGGCCGAACTCATCCACTCCGTCGGCTTCCCCGCCGGAGCCTTCAACGTCGTCACCGGCCTCGGCGCCGAGGCGGGAGCGGCACTGAGCGCCCACCCCGGGGTGGCGCACCTGGGCTTCGTCGGATCGACGCAGACCGGTTCGGCCATCGCCCACGCCGCCGCCGAGAGGGTCGTGCCCACGGTCCTCGAACTCGGCGGGAAGTCCGCGAACATCGTCTTCCCCGACGCCGATGTCGATGCGGCCGTTCCGTCGCTCGTGCGCTCCATCATCCAGAACGCCGGGCAGACCTGCTCGGCCGGATCCCGGCTCATCGTCCACCGCGACATCCACGCCGAGGTGGTCGAGAAGATGGCGACGGCCATGGCAGCCGTGACCATCGGCTACGGCCTCGACGACCCGATGCTCGGCCCCCTGATCTCGGCCAAACAGCACGATCGGGTGGGCGGGTTCCTCGCCGAGGTCGATTCCGGGCAGATCGTCACCGGCGGCACCCGGCCCGACGGCCTGGCCGACGACCTCGCCGCCGGGGCGTTCATCACCCCCACCATCGTCGACTCCGTCGACCCGCAGTCGCGGATCGCCCAGGAGGAGGTCTTCGGTCCCGTCGTCGTGACCCTGCCGTTCGCCGACGACGATGAAGCCGTGGCCCTGGCCAACGGCACCGACTACGGGCTGGTCACGGCTCTGTGGACGCAGAACATCTCCCGTGCCCACCGGCTGGCCGCCGAGGTCGACGCCGGTCAGATCTTCGTCAACACCTACGGTGCCGGCGGGGGAGTCGAACTGCCCTTCGGCGGGTTCAAGAAGTCCGGCTACGGGCGCGAGAAGTCCATCGAAGCCCTCGACGAATACACGCAGACGAAGACCGTCGCCATCAAGCTGTGACAGTGCCGACGAGGCTGGTGCTGAGGTGACCTTCCCTGTCCTCGGGCTCGTCCTCATCGCCGCGATCGCCCACGCCGTGTGGAACCTCGCCGCGAAGTCCGTCACCGGCAAGGGCTTTGCCTTCGTGCTCGGCTACCACGGGCTCTCGGCGATCCTGCTCGCCCCGGTCGCTGCCGTCATCATCGCCACCGGCGCGCAGCCGCTGAACTGGGGGCTGGTCGGCGCGGCGGCACTGAGTGCGGTGTTCCACATCGCCTACTCGGTGGCTCTGCAGTCCGGCTACGACCACGCGCCGCTGGGCGTCGTCTATCCGACGGCGCGCGGCACCGGGCCGGTCGTGACGATCATCATCGCCGTGGCCCTCCTGGGTGAGCGTCCCACCCTCGCCGAGGCTCTCGGAGCCTTCACCGTCATCGCCGGAATCGCTGTCGTCACGATCCGCCCCCGCGGCGGGGACGGTCCCACCACCAGCGACGGTCTGCGGCGCGGCCTGGCGTGGGGTGGGCTGATCGGGGCGTTCATCGCCTCGTACACGCTCTGGGACGACTTCGCGGTCAACCACGTCAGCGACTCCCCGCTGCTGTACTTCGCCGTCTCCGAAGCCTGCGTCGGACTGATCATGACCGCGGGAGCGTTCACCCTGCCCGGAGGCCAGGACCGACGCGCGGACCTGCGTGAGATCCTGAGGAACCACAAACGGGCACTCGTGACCGTGGCGATCCTCTCACCACTGGCGTACGTGCTCGTCCTCTACGCGATGCAGCAGGCGCCGGTGGCGCTCGTGGCTCCCGTGCGGGAGACCTCGATCATCGTCGGCACCCTGCTGGCCTGGTGGTTCTTCGGGGAGAGGAACGTGCTGCTCAAACTCGCCGGTGCCCTCGTCGTGGTCACCGGCATCGGGCTCATCGCACTCGGCTGACGGGGCTGCGGCTCAGCGGCGACGGCCGGGCTGACGGCGGTTGACCCGCACCACCCGGACCGGACACACGGCGTGGGAGAGCACGCCCTGCGACGTCGACCCGAGGATGGTGGAGACGAAGCCGCCGCGGCCACGGGAGCCGATGACCATGAGATCGGCGGTGTATGTGGCGGACACGAGCACCTCGGTGGCGGGAGCGTCGAAGATCGAGTACCGCACCTCGAGGTCGGGGAAATCGGTCGTGAGCGAATCGGCCGCGGCGGTGAAGGCCTTCGCCGCTTCGTCGTACATCCGGATGAGATGCTCTTCGCTGGGCATCCACTCCGGCGAGAGGATGTGCGTGGCGGTGACCCCGACGAGGCGCAGCGGAACACCGTAGATCGCGGCCTGAGCGGCAGCTGCGCGCAGCACCGGGGTGTCGGTTTCGAAGGGATCGACGGCGGCGACGACCTCCCCGGAGAAGTCGGGGCGTGAACCGGTCTCCGCCTCGGCGGAGGGACCATCCGTCGTGCGGACGGGATCATCGACGGGCAGGGGAGTCGTGGGCATGACTCGGGTGGGCCAGGTGCTCGGGACGACGACGGTGGGGCACTGCGAGTGCGCGGGCATCGCCAAGGCCACGGACCCGAGGAGGCGACCGGCGAACCCGCCACGACCGCGCGCCCCGACGACGGCGAGGGCGGCGTTCTTCGAATGCTCGACCATCACTCCGGAGGCGTCACCGGGAGCGATCGTCGTCGAGACGGGAATCCCGGCCTTCGTGACGGTGGCGGCGGCCGCCTCGGCGATGGATTCGACGGTCTGCTTCACGGCACTGTCGAAATCGGCGGGGTAGACGATATCGGCCTGGCTCATATTCACGCCGGGGACGGTGTAGGCGGAGACGATGCGGATCTCTGCGGAGGTCTTCTGTGCGTGCGTGATCGCCCACTGCAGGGCGCATTCGGCGTTGTCGGAACCGTCGATGCCGACGATGATCGTATGGGACATATCGCAAACCTCTGTCTTCAGTGACCGTCAATCTGGTTGAGTCCAGTTTAGTTGTGTCCAGTTTATGGGAACTGGCATGAGACTGCCTGGGAGGAACCTCAGGCTGACTCGACTAGACTGTTCGCGACCTGTAGTTCCGGGGCGATCCCGGCGATCCATCGGCCCATCCGGCCACATGTCCAAGGAGATCATGAAGGACCAGATCGACGTCTCCGTCCGTCGCAGCCCCAAGTACTCGGTGTTCATGGGCATCGGCGCGGTTCTCGGCATCGTGTCAGCCGGAATCCTCGCGGTCTTCGTCGACCCGGCCGATATGCCGATGGGCTACACGGTGGCCAAGGGGCTGGGTCTGCTGCTGCTCGTCCTCGGGATCGGGGGACTGTTCCTCGGCGGACTCGTCGCGCTCATCCTCGACTGGCGGGGACGGAAGACGTCGAAGGAATTCCGGGTCGATGCGCAGATCGACATGGTCGACGATCCGAAGGAGATCGCGCGCCGTCGCATCGCCGAAGCCCGCGGGGAGGACCCGGATGCCGACGCGGCCGAGGGCGGGACCGCCTCGGCGAATACGGATTCGGCACCTGCTGCCGACGACGGGGACGATGCGGGAGCCGGACGGGATTCGGCCCCCGGTTCCACAGTCTGAGCACCGGGTCAGAGGGCAGCTGCGGGTATGAGACAATTTCACTCGTGGCAAGAGGAGACGGGCAGCTGACGCACGAAATCGACCCCCAGGACCGCGGACCGCAGGATGAATGCGGTGTGTTCGGAGTCTGGGCCCCCGGCGAGGAAACCGCCAAACTCACCTACTTCGGGCTCTACGCCCTGCAGCACCGCGGACAGGAGTCCGCGGGGATCGCCGCCAGCAACGGCAAGCAGATCCTCATCTACCGTGACATGGGCCTGGTCTCCCAGGTGTTCCACGAACGCGATCTCGAGCTCCTGCAGGGCCATATCGCCGTCGGGCACACCCGGTATTCGACGACCGGATCACCCTCGTTCGAGAACGCCCAACCCACGCTGGGGCCGACTCCGTTCGGCACCGTGGCGCTGGCCCACAACGGCAATCTCACGAACTTCGACGCCCTCGAGGCCATGGCCGACGCTCGCCGCGACCATGCGACGAAGGTCGTCGAGGAGGCCACGAAGAAGACGGCCCGCACCCGCCCCTTCCGCGACTCCTCGAACGACACCTCCCTGGTCACCGAACTCTTCGCCACCGAAGAGGGCGAGGACCTCACCGAGGCGGCCCTCAACCTGCTGCCGCATGTCGAAGGTGCGTTCTCGCTGGTCTACATGGACGAGCACACCCTCTATGCAGCCCGTGACCGGCACGGGGTCAGGCCCCTGTCGCTGGGTCGGTTGGAGAACGGCTGGGTCGTCGCCTCGGAGACCGCGGCACTCGACATCGTCGGCGCGAAGTTCGTCCGCGACATCGAACCCGGTGAGCTCATCGCCATCGACGAAGACGGTCTGCGCTCGCACCGCTTCGCCGAGCCGAGCCAGGCCCGCTGCGTCTTCGAATACGTCTACCTCGCCCGTCCCGACAGCATGCTCGCCGGCAAGAACGTCCACGCCGCGCGCACGCAGATGGGCAGGCAGCTGGCCGAGGAGTACCCGGTCGATGCCGACCTCGTCATCGCCACCCCCGAATCCGGGACCCCGGCGGCCGTCGGCTATGCCGAAGCCTCGGGCATCCCGTTCGGCCAGGGGCTGATGAAGAACGCCTATGTCGGCCGCACCTTCATCCAGCCTTCGCAGACGCTGCGGCAGCTGGGCATACGACTCAAGCTCAACCCGCTGCGAGAGAACATCGAGGGCAGACGGCTCGTCGTCGTCGACGATTCGATCGTGCGCGGAAACACCCAGCGGGCGCTGGTGCGGATGCTGCGAGAGGCCGGAGCGGCAGAGGTCCATGTGCGCATCTCCTCCCCGCCGGTGAAGTGGCCGTGCTTCTACGGGATCGACTTCGCGACTCGGGCCGAGCTCATCGCCAACGGACTGACGACCGACGAGATCAAGGACAACCTCGGCGCCGATTCTCTCGGCTACATCTCCCTGGACGGCATGATCGCCGCCACCCAGCAGGAGCGCAGCCAGCTGTGCACCGCCTGCTTCTCGGGTGAGTACCCGATTCCCGTCAACAACACACCCGCCGACAAAGGATGCTGAGTTGAGTTCCGAAGCGAACCCGAAGTCCACCACCTATGCCGCCGCCGGCGTCGACGTCGAAGCCGGAGACCGCGCCGTCGAACTGATGAAAGCTGCCGTCTCGGCCACCCACAACTCCTCGGTCGTCGGTGGGATGGGCGGATTCGCCGGACTCTTCGACGTCTCCGTACTCAAGGACTTCGAGCGTCCGCTGCTCGCCTCGTCGACCGACGGAGTGGGCACAAAGGTCGCCATCGCTCAGGCCATGGATAAGCACGACACCATCGGCTACGACCTCGTCGGCATGGTCGTCGACGACATCATCGTCTGCGGTGCCCGACCCCTGTTCATGACCGACTACATCGCCTGCGGCAAGGTCGTGGCCGAACGCATCGCCGACATCGTGCGGGGAATCGCCGACGCCTGTGCCTCGGCCGGTGTCGCACTGGTCGGCGGGGAGACCGCCGAACACCCGGGTCTGCTCGGGGCGGACGAATACGATGTCGCCGGTGCCGCCACCGGTGTCGTCGAGGCTTCGAAGCTGCTCGGACCGGAGAAGGTCCGCGCCGGGGACGTGCTCATCGGTCTGCCGTCCTCGGGCATCCACTCCAACGGATACTCCCTGGTCCGCCACATCATCGCCGAGGCGGGATGGGGCCTGGACAGGCAGGTCCCGGAGTTCGGCCGCACCCTCGGTGAGGAGCTGCTCGTTCCCACCCATGTCTACACCGGCGAACTCGCTGCTCTCTTCGACGCACTGCCCGATGCCGTCCATTCGGTGTCGCACGTCACCGGCGGGGGACTGTCGGCCAATGTGGCCAGGGTGCTTCCGCAGGGTCTGGTCGCGAGGATGTCGCGGGCCTCATGGGAGATCCCGGCGGTGTTCTCCGTGCTCGGCGAGCTCGGCGGAGTGCCGCAGGACGACCGTGAACGCACCTGGAACCTCGGCGTCGGCATGGTCCTCGTCGTCGACGCCGCATCCGTCGACGGTGTCCTCGCCGCGAGCCCCGGAGCCTGGGTGCTCGGCGACGTCGCCGCCGATGACGGTTCTCTGGCGCGTGATCCCTACTATGTGCAGGGCGCCAAGGGCGTCGACGGGGGTGCCGCGATCCTGCAGTAGGGGTCGCGGTCGCCGGCCCCCGCGCCTTGTCGCGCGGCATCCCTCACCGAAACTCTCACACCCTCGCGCTCCTGCACGGGGGTGTGCTGCTTTCGGTGCGTGATGGCCAGGAAGGCGGAGGAATTGCACGCAACGGTGCGGGATGCGCGTGAGGGCACGGCCGCCTCGGCGAGGGATGCCCGGGCGTACGACAGAGGGCGGGGACCGAAGTCCCCGCCCTCTGTGCGTGTCAGATCAGCCGTGCGCGGCTGGCCTCATCCGAGCTCAGTCCTCGTACTCGTCGTCATCGTCGACGTTGTACTTGTCGGCGTAATCCGAGTAGTCGGGTTCATCGTCGTACTGATCGGACGGACCGGACTTGCTCGCGTCGGCGCCCAGCTCCTGCTGGAGTCTATTAAGGTCGGTATCCGGGCTGTAGTACTTCAGCTTCCGAGCTACCTTGATCTGCTTTGCCTTTGCGCGGCCGCGACCCACTGGCGTGACCCCCTCCGTCGTCGATGGGACCGATTGCCCCGGACTAGATCTCTGCTATGCGCTTAAATCCTACCTGTTCATACTGGGAAGTTCCATTTTGTGAGTGGACCTTGGATAGGCTGAACCCATGGCCTACCGTCGCGATTATGTTGTCACCCTGCGGATCTTCGAACCTCTTGTGGTGCATTCCGAATTGCAAGACAGGCAGGTGGAGGACAACCGGTCACGCATCGAGGAGCAGATTTCCCACGACGCTGACAAGCGCCTGATCTCCCTGCCTCCGTCGCCCGTGGCCGATTCGTTTCGGCGCACTCCGATCTTCCTTCCGGCGTCTCAGACCTCGGACGGGGTCGACCGTTTCTGCCCTGCTCAGGAGGACATCCGCGGGTGGGAGGCGCTCGATTCGCTGGCCGAACACACCTCGAAGGCGACCTTGGACATCGTCGCTCCGAAGTCCGCTCGCCGCCGTGCCGCCAGCCGTCGGGCGGAGTGGCTGCAGGACGCCAAGGACACGCGGATCTTCACCCGCGTCGCGGCCTGGGACGTGCCGCCGTCGTGGTGGCTGTTCTTCTCCCTGACCGAGGATCAGATCATCACCGAGGAGGTCGACGAGGGCCTGCGGGTGCTCATCCGCACGGACATCCTGGCCGCCTCGGCGCGGATGGAATGGGCCTCGGAGACGATCGCGGACACCTCGAAGGTCGTCGATATGGTCGAACAGACTTCGGTGTTGGCGGAGTGGATCGACACCTTCGATATGAACTCGATCCTCGAGCTCGACCTCGGCGGGATGTCCGATGTGCTGTGGCCGAGCGAAGCCGCGGAACTCGTCGACTCGTGGGTGACTGCGCTGAGCAACAACGATTCCGAGTCCGCGGTCGCCGCCTTCCAGAAATATGCGGCCGGGTGGGAGCAGCTCAACCTCTACGCCCGCAGCTCCTGACCCCTCTTACTACCCGACGGCGGCCCAGCAACCTCGCGCGAGGTTGCTCAGCCGCCCTCAGGTAGCAATTGGGGCGGATAGGATTGTCTGCGAACGAGCCGCACCCGAGAGGACGAGTCCTGTAAGCGTATGGAAGAGAAGAAGCGCCGCCTCCTGACGAGCCAGGAGCCCGGCTCCGGCAGCCTGGCTGACTCCGGCACGTCCACCGGCTCCCGCAGTTCCAAGGCTCAGGCCCGGGTCAAACCGCTGTCGAAGGTCTCCATCGGCTGGCGCATCGTCGTGCCCGCTATTGCCTTCGTCATCCTCACCTGCGGACAGTTCCTCAACACGAACGACTTCTTCCCGCTCGGATCGCTCACCCAGTACGCCACCGCCAAAGACCTCAACGGCACCGTGAACTCCACGTGCCTCGAAGCCCAGTTCCCCGGCGAGGACGAACCGCGCCGCCTCGGGTTCAACACCGCGACCGTCGGCATCGAACGCGGTGACGTCGAATCCCAGCTCGATCGGGTCATCGCTCACCCCGAACTCCTGCAGTCGATGGCCGACTCGTACATCCGGCTGCATCCGGACGAACCGAAACCGGAGACGATGATCCTCTGCCGCACCACCACGCAGCTGCAGGACGGCCTCGCCGTCGGCGAACCCGAACAGACGACACTGGCGACATGGGAGGTCCGATGAGCCGCACCCCGACCCTGACGGCCACCCCCGCCGAGGCGACCCCCACGAATCCGTTCCTCCGCTGGTTCATGCCCGAGGTCTCCTTGGCCCGGGTGGCCGTGTTCCGCGTGTTCATCTACGTCTTCATCATCATCGATGTGCTCACGATCTCCGGCGACGTCATCGCCCACGGATGGACACCCGAGTTCTACCAGCCGCTGTGGTTGGCGAGGCTCCTCCACATTCCTGCGGTCAGCGTCCTCGGCGCGCAGATCCTGCTTGCCCTCATCATCGTCTTCTCCCTGCTCGCCGCAGCAGGGATCCTTCAGCGCATCAGCGGTTGGGCCGTGGCGATCAGCTTCGGTGCGTGGATGTTCTACACGCAGGGCTACGGCTACGTCGCGCACGATCATATGGCGCTCGTCATCGCCGCCTTCGTCCTGCCCACGATCGGAACGGCGCGCTTCCGGGACGTCGGCACCGCCTCGGCGAGGGCCGGGTGGGCACTGCGCATGGTGCAGATCGCGGTCGTGCTCACCTACTTCTACTCGGTGCTCATGAAGTGGATCGCCTCGGGCAATATCACGCATTGGGCCAACGGTGCGGTCATCATCTGGGCGCTCATGCGCCGCGGCGCCGAATGGTCGAAACCGTTCCTCGAGATGCCCGGCCTCCTCATCGCCGCGCAATGGGCGACACTCGTCTTCGAGTTCCTCTCACCCGTCGTCTTGTTCCTCAAGGGCAAGTGGCTGTACGGGGCCGTGGCATTCTTCTTCCTCTTCCACCTCATGACGTATCTCGCGCTGGGCATCCACTTCCTGCCGACCGTCATCTGCTGGGCGGCGTTCCTGCCCCTGGAGAAGCTCGTGCCCAAGCGCTTCACCAGCATGGGCACCGCCTAAACCGCGGCGTCGTCGACCCGGCTGAGCGCGCTGATCACAGCACGTACTGCGACACGTTCGGCCGTGTCCGGACGCAGCACGGCTACGATCCAGCGTGTCGTCGTCACCCCCATCAGCGGCACCAGCGACAGTCCCGCATCGCGCGGCGTCGTGAACCGGGGGAGGAGCGCGACCTGGTCCGAGGAGGCGACGATCGCTTCGATGAGCCGGTTGTCCCGGATGCGTTGGACGACGTCGAGGTCGCGACCGGTGAGATGCTCGATCGAGGTGAGGATCGTGTCGAAGGGGTATCCGCAGGGCACTCCCACCCAGCGACAATCGACGACATCGTCCGGGGTCAGCTCGGCGCGATCGGCGAGCCGATGGTCGATGGCGAGGGCCACGTCGATGGGTTCGCGGGCGAGCGGGACGACGGTGAGTCCGTCGGTGCCCAGGGGTCGTTCGGCGACGAGGCTGTGTGCGACGACGATATCGACATCTCGGGTCAGTCCCGCGAATTCGTGCTCGGCGAGGTCGACATCGTCCATGCGCAGATCGATGTGCGGGTGGTCTTCCCGCAGCCTGCGCAGCGCATCGGGGAGGAGGTGGGTGAGCGCGCTCGGCAGCCCGGCCAGGGTGATCTCTCCGACAGCTTCGCCGAGGTGGCCCTCCCATTGGGCCTGCACCCGGGCGAGCGTGCGGGCCACGTCCCGACCACCGTGGGCGAGCAGCCGTCCCGAGGCTGTGAGCGTGAGTCCGCGACCGGCGGGCTCGACGAGAGCGTGGCCGATCTCGCTCCCGGCCTGCCTCAGCTGCTGAGAGACGGCCGACGGGGAGCGATGGGTGACATCGGCGACGGCGGTGACGCTGCCGTATTCGTCGAACAGGCGCAGCAGCTCGAGATGTTTCGGATCAATGACCATGAAGTCATGCTACAGATTCGATGAAGCACTCTGCGATTGTTCTTCATAGTTGTTGCGGTTGAGAATGGGGCCATGTCGTTCAAGCACTGTCTGCTCGCCGCCTCGGTGGCGGTGATATGGGGACTGAATTTCCTCGCCATCGATCTCTCCCTGGCCCAGTTCCCGCCCTTCTTCCTCGTGGCTCTGCGCTTCGCCCTGCTCGCGGTTCCCGCGCTGCTTTTCGTACCGAAGCCCGACGTCAAAGCACGGTGGATCATCGGCTACGGACTCGGCTTCGGACTGCTGCAATTCCTCTTCCTCTACTGGGCGATGGCCGCTGGCATGCCCGCGGGACTCGCGTCCCTCGTCCTCCAAGCTTCGGGCCCCTTCACGGTGCTGCTGGGCATGACGTTCCTGCGCGAGAGGGTCCGCGGTTCGCAGATGGCCTTTCTGCTCGTCGCGATGGCAGGGCTCGCCGTCGTAGGCTGGCAGCGATTCGACTCGAATGCGAGTCTCCTGCCCTTCCTCCTCACCCTCGCTGGCGCCTTCGGCTGGGCGATCGGCAACATCTGCAACCGGCAGGCTCACACCACCGAGCCGATCAAGCTGACGATGTGGATGTCCGTCGTCCCACCCCTGCCGATGCTGGCGCTCTCCCTCGCAGTGGAAGGACCTGAGAGGGTCGGGGCGTCGTTCGCGGGGCTGACTACCCCGACCGGACTTCTTGCCATCGCTGGCCTGATCTACACCACGGTCGTCGCGACGATCATCGGGTCGGGGCTGTGGTCGTGGCTGATGTCGCGCAACCCGGCCGGCGTCGTCGCACCGTTCTCGATGCTCGTTCCTGTGGTCGGGATGAGCGCGGCGTTCGTCTTCCTCGGCGAGCGAGTCAGCCTCGGGGAGCTGTGCGGAGCCGTCCTCGTCATCATCGGGGTCCTCGGAGCGGGCCTCAAGGCTGCGAAGGGGGCCCGTATTCTCGCCGCCGCCGAGGTTGCCGTGCCGGTGAGCGGGCAAGCGGAGGATTCCGACGCCAGCGATTCCATCAGGACCAGTTGACGGGCATTCGCGTAGCCTGAGGTCATGACCGCCGATGATGCGCCTCCGACTCTTCATGACGACCGCCTGTCCGTCGAGGATCTGCTCGCGTCCCCGCGGGGTCGCTCGCTCGTGTTCGGGCTGGCTCTCGAGCAGGTCGAGAGTCTTCCGTGGACTCGCGATGAAGAAGCCCCAGGTGTGGAGGCGGTGGTGCGCAATCTGAGGTGCCTGTGCCCGGTTGCGCCGACTTGGAGTGTTGTTAAGGAAGCCATATCTGACGTAGTCGACGCTGCAGTGTATTGGCAGCCTCCTGATGATGACGATTGGGGGACCGCGGAAATCGGCGAGGTTCGTGAGATTCTGCGTCCCTTCGCCGAGACGCTCGTTTCCACGGGCTTGCTAGATGCCTGGTCGAAGCCACTCGATCCCGATGATCAATGGGCGCTGGCCTGGGACGACAAAGATCTCAACGAAGTCAATGGACGCCACACAGAACTGCCCGCGGTCTTCGACCTCGAGACGGGCCCGACGGATGCGAGCATAGAAATCACGCTGACTGATCTCTATCCTCCTCTCGACGGGCACGGAACGAGGCTTGCCTGGGGTTTGAGCGAGTGGCTCGCAGATGTCCTCACTACTGAAACTGAGTACCGTCACGATTTCGCCAAGAACCCGTATATGGAGCTCTCCGGCGAATGGTGGTCGACCCCACCCCACGGTCTCTGGGGGTCGACGGGAACGTGGCCGGATGGGACTCTGATCGGCGTCGAACTCGTCGAGGACGATTTCGGTCTCGAACGTGCCCGAGCCTGCCGTCTGAAACTGCGCCCGGATGCCCGCATCGCCGAGATTCGCGGACCTGAGGATTGGGCGGATCTGTGCCGGCGCTATCCGCTCGACGTCACCGCGCAGCGCCGCCACGTGTGGTTCGAGACCACAGGGCGCAAGGGTCGGTGGGTCATTCCCGATTGGTCACGGGCGGCCGAGGAATTCGACGGTGTACACGTGGGTCTGGCTGGCTATCTGCGCGCGACCGGTGCGGTCATCGATGTGGCGGAGGGCCGCCTCGGCGAGGAACCGGAGACCGTCCCCACGGCAGGTAACACGGACGATCGGACAGCGAGTGTCCTGGCGGGCTGGCACCCGGATACGACGTTCTGGCTGAACAACGTCATCGAGGCAGTCACCGAGGTGGCCGAATGGCGCTATGACGGCGACGCTGATCGGTGGGTGCGGGGCTGAGTCAGCTGAATGAAAGTCAGTCGCCCGGCGACAGGCTGGGCGCCTCGTCGATGCCGAAGC
>NZ_JAJB01000062.1:0-30016 GCF_000583215.1 Brevibacterium sp. VCM10 | reverse complement strand
GCAGGTCCACCTCGGCGAGGCGGCGTTGGATCGGCAGGAACTGCCGCTCGATATCGGCCTGGAACGACGCGAACAGCAGCCCCGAATCCCCACCGGCACCGGTCTCATAGTTGAACGTGCGCCGGTGGATCTGCGCCTCCGGACCCAGTCCGTCGCGGGCGCGAGCGATATGCGCGACCTGCGAGATCTTCGTCAGTCCGCGCTCATCGATGGCGGTGAAGTCCGGGACGTCGAACTCGTCCTTGCCCGACAGCGGTGCCCCGGTGTCCATGGTCCGCCCGACCGAGAACTCCCGCGCCGGACGGTCGGCCTGGTCCCAGGTGTCGAGGTTCATCGCGATATCACGCAGCACCAGCGTCGTTCCCCCACGCATCCACACAGGCAGATGCGCGCCGAGATCGGCCGGCGGCTCCCCGCGGGCGGAGAACACCGGGTCCGCAGTCTCGGTGCCCTGGCCCCAGATGATCCGCGCGAAGTCCTCGGATCCGGGCCCCGGATTCGCTGTGCCGTCGAGCTGACCGAAGAGGTTCCGCTGGGTCTTCCCCTCCCCCGAGCTGCCGTAGGCACGTCGAAATCCGTCGCGCTGCCAGGCCACCTTCGCGAATGAGCGTGAGTCCTTGAACAGCATGCGCCTGGCATGCGCCAAGGTCAGCGGGTCGTCGCCGCAGATCTGCAGGAGCAGGTCACCCGTGCAGCGGTCCTCATCGAGGCGATCGATCGAGAACGCCTCCAGCGGCTTCAACCAGTCCGGGACATGGTCCTTTCCTGCCAATGCCACCAGTGCGGCGCCGAATCCGAAAGTCACCGTCAGCCGGGCGGGGTCGACAGCGAGTTCGGATTCGGAGTCGGCCAACGGCGCCTGCCCCTGCGTCAGTGCGGCCGCATCCGCGGTGAGCAGCCGCAGCCAGCGCACCGCCTCGGCGGCCGTGGTCCCGGGCCCCAGTGTGAACGCGATGAAGTGCGCATACGCCTGCGCCGGGGTTTCGACACCGGACTGATGAAAGCCGTAGAACGGCTCGGTCTGCGGCCCGTTCGCCCCGTCCAGATCTCGCCGAGGCGGCCCGCCGTCACCGGCGCTCGCGCCCTGCGATTCGGAGCCGCGGCCGAGTGCGAATCCGCCCGCGGCACCGACGATTCCGACGCCCCCGGCTGCGGCCGCCGAGGTCAGGAGACCGCGGCGGCTGAAGCCGGGGCGACCGGGCTCAGTGGTCACCGTGATCTCCGTGGTCGGAGCCCTCGTTGTCGCCGTGGTCGGCGTGGTCGGCATTCTCACCGTCGCTGGAGCCTTCGGCTTCACCGGGCGCGTAGTCTTCCTGGGCTCCGGAGTACTCCTTCGCCACGGCAGTGACCTCGACGGTATCGCCGTCGGCGGTGACGAGGTCGAGGCTGATCTGCTCGCCCGGCTTGATGGCCTTCTTCAGGCCCATGATCATGATGTGATCGCCCCCGGGTTCGAGGTCGAGGCTCTCCCCGGCCGGGATGGTGAAGCCGCCCTTCTTCTCCTGCATGGACATTCCGCCGGAACCGTCGCCTTCGGTTTCGTGGAGTTGGACCATCTTCGCGTCCGCGTACTTCGCTTCGACGAGGGTGATGTCCCGGTCGGTGTTGTTCTTCAGTTCGCCGAAGACTGCGGTCATTCCGTCGTCGGCGGCCTTGACCCAGGCGCCGTCGAGGCTGAGCGCCTCGGCGTCGACTCGGCTGTCCACAGCGTCCGCTGAGGCGGAGCTGCTGCCTCCGGCCTGCGTCGACCCGGCCGCCGTGCTGTCGTCGTGACCGCAGCCTGCCAGGCCGATGGCGACGGCGATGGGCAGGGCAACGGCTAGGGTGATGTTCTTTCGCATGGTGTCTGCACTTTCGTCATTCAGGTGCAGTCGAGCACGGGTCGATCATGCAGGCTCGCCAAACGGCTTGAGCCTGGAGCCGCAGAGTCTCTGCCGCTGATGCGGCGGATTGGCTCGACTGTCACCAGGGGTCGGGTCGCCGCCGCTGAGGGGTCGGTCGCCCGATGATGGATGGGTTCACCCAGAGAATGGGTGCGAGACGACGATTGAATCGCCGTGGGAGGTGTCAGACGAGTGCGGGCGGGCCGCGCCGATAGTTCGGACCGACGACTGCCGAGGTGACCGGCTGCGGCAGTCGGAACGAAGGGCTGAGCTTGCGGAACGGTTCGTCGGCCAGGACCCCGGCCGCCTCGGAGAGGGCATGCAGTGCACCGATCACCGGCCCCAGGGCCAGCTGCAGAATGCTGAGGACGATGTCCTCACCGCGCTTGAGGAGCACGGCGGTGACGAGGACGGCGACGAGGTGGGCGATGATCATCCCCGCCGAGGCGGCACCGTGGTTCGCATGTCCGAGCGCGGATGCGGCCGGACCGAGATCAAGGGAGCCCGGGGCCGGGACGATGTGTCCGGCGTGGGCGTGGAGGACCGCCTCGGCGGAGGTGGAACCGGTCCCTGCGGTCCCGGTCTGACCGGTTCCGGAATGGGCGGTTCCCGTGTGCGCCCCCGCATGGGCGAGGGTGCGGGCGGACCAGCTCATCGTCAGGTGCATGAGCACCTGCCCGAGGCCGAGCAGTCCGGCCAGAGTGAGGTAGCCCAGGCGCCTGCCGGCGACGATCATCGCCGCCCAGAGGACGAGGACGAAGACGACCACAGTGCCGGGAACCGAGATTCCGCCTCCGGCGGCGAGGTGCATGAGCAGGGCGAGGAGGGTCGTGAAGAGAGCGGCGAAGAGCGCGCGTACGGATTTCGTCCATCCGGTCATGGGCCCTCCTCTCAGCTCGCTCCCACATTCTACTCAACGTAGAACACTTTCGGGAAGGCGGCTGAGCCTACATCCGCAGCCAGGTATCGGCGGTCTTCTTGACCATGGCGCCGGCGTCAGCGGCAGCATCGCCCCAGGTGACAAGCTTTCCGTCGGGATCTGTGGTGGAGTCGGAGAGGACGACGACGTCGAAGTTGCACACAAGGCCCGCCATCGCCGAGGCGTAGACGGCTCCGGGGGTGCTCGCCGAGGAGGCGCTGGCGTCGGCATCGCCTCCCGCTTCGGCGGCAGGGTCAGTGGCATCGCTGCCAGCTCCAGCGCCTGGCTTGCCTGTGTTGGCGTCGGCGCCGGGCGTGGCCGAGGTGGCGTCGGCGCCGGCGATGATGATCCGGTCGACGGAGAGGTCATGCAGACCTGCGGCCAGATCGTCGATGCCTTCGAACACATCGGGGCTTTCGGAGCGGAGTACGAGATCCTCTTCGTCGGGAACGAAGATGCTCAGCTCCTCATCGGGAGTGTCGGCGAGGTCGGCCTTCGTCGACGCGAAGATGAGCACGCCGCCCACAGCGCGGGTGCGGGTGACGATATCGCCGAGGGTCTCCATGGCGTCATCGCTGGGGTAGCTGGCGTCGTCGGTATCAATGAGGAGCAGGGCATCCATGCTCCAATCGTGCCACGACAGCCTGACACTTTCGAAGCCGGAACGCTGGCGCGAAGGCCTCCGTGGAGTGGGCCGGAAGCAGCACGAGTCATCGGCATGCGCTTCTGCAGGAATCTGGCAAGAGTCTATGGTTCTATGATCGAACATAGACGAACACATTATATCTGTTCGAAACTTTTTTCGATTCTCTATGGCATTCAATTGATTTGGAGAGTAAACTCGATTCCAACAACAACGATGTTGGTGAACGGAAATCATCCCCATGACCCTCACTCCCGAACGCAGCTCCGATCATTCCGCTCGGAACGCCGACAACTCCCCGCAGACCAGCGGTCACCCGCTGCTGGCCGACGAAGAGTGGGCGGATCTCAGCCGTTTTGCGCCCGAGGTCACCTCTTCGATCACTCAGCTGATGAGCCTCAAAGATGAGCTGCGCACGTTCGATCGCCCCATGGGACCGGACCAGGCCATCATGCTCGCCGATGGGGTCGAGGCGATCACACGCATCAACGACGCGTTGTCGACGCTCGCACTCTCCGTCTGCGAACGCGTTGGAACACCCAGCGATTTCGGCGCCAAGTCGACGAAATCGCTCATCGAGAACCGATTCAACCTCACCGGCGCGGAGGCGAACCGCCGCACCGATATGGCCAAGAACCTCGGCGGACGCGTCGATATGGCCGGCCAGGCTCTGCCGCCTCTCTACCCGGTCGTGGCGGATGCGCTCCATGCCGGCACGATCTCCGCCGCCCAGGCGTCTGTCATCGAAGACTGCATGCGCAAGCTGCCCACGTGGGTCAGTCAGGCCGTCCGCAGCGACGTCGAGACACGATTGGTCGACAACGCACCCAAGGTCCGCCTCAAGGACCTGCGCGAGATCTTCGGCAAACTCATGGGCTACATCGACCCGGACGGAGAAGAACCGAAAGACTCAAGCGACCGCTCGGCTTACAACATGTCCATGCGTGCCAGGGCCAACGGCGACTGGGAGCTGCGTGGGCTGCTCGACCCCGTCACCGGGGGCACTCTCAACGGACTGCTGACCTCACGGATCCAAGCTGCGGGAGAAGACGACAAGACCAACGCTGACAAAGCCGGCGCCGACACCGCCGGTGCTGACGAGAGCGGCGCCGGCATCAAGACCGCCGCTCCTGAGGCAACGAGCTCGCCGCTGCCCGATGAAGAGCTGCTCGAGATCGTCGATGCGGTGCTCTCCGGCGACCGGTATGACGCGAAGCGAGTTCCGGAACCCGATCTCGATGCAGCTCGCACGACCGGGAATCCGGCTGCCGCCCCCGGTGTCGGCATTCGTGAGGACGGCGGTTACGTCGACGTCAGCGCCGAACAGCCCTCGGCGCGCGAATGGATCTACGAACGATTCGCCGGCCTCGTCACCACGATCGATAAACAGCGGACGGCCGCAGGAGCGCCTTATGCTCTCGTCATCAACGCCACCGCCGAAGATCTGGCCAAAGGCACGGGACACGGTACCACGGGCGCCGACAATCCCATTCCCATCGAGGAACTGATGAGAAACGGCCTCAACGGCTCGCTGTTCTTCCACCTCATGAGCGACAAGGCCAAGACGATGCAGGTGGCCACAGAACAGCGCTTCGCCAATCGCAGACAGCTGGCAGTGATCACCGCCCGCGACCGAGGCTGCACCTTCCCCGGCTGTGACGCCCCTCCCGGTTGGTGCGATGCCAACCATGTGATTCCATGGGCGCTCGGCGGCAAGACGGAGATCAACAATCTCGCGCTGCTCTGCAGCTATCACCACCACCTGCTCGACCGCACCGATTGGGACACGGTGATGCTCTTCGACGGGCGACCGGCCTACGTTCCGCCCGCCGCAAAGGATCCTGCTCGAACTCCGATCCTCCACGCCCGCTTCATCGCGGATGACATCATCGACTCCCTGTTCGACAAATAGCCGCCCCACTTTCAGGGGACAGCTGTGCCCACTTTCCAAGTTCAGCCGGGCTCAGCCGGATTCAACTCGGCTCGGTCCGGTTCAGCCCGGTTCGGCCCGGTTCAGCTGCGTGACGGGCGCAGTCGCATCGGTCAGCCCTTCGAACTCAACGAGGCTCAGACGGATTCAGCAATGTTCGACCGGAGTCAACCGCCGAACCGCGAGCCTCGGATGCTCATGTCCCCATCGAGGAGCAGGAGTTCAGCCGGCATTCCGGGAGCCAACAGGCTGCCGGCATCGGCGGCACCACCCACCGCACGCAGAGAATCACTCGACCCCGGCACACCACCCACTGCACGCAGTGGAACGAGCCCCGCGGACTGCACAGCGTCGAACGGGCTGACCCCGACCTCGGTGACGGCCCGCTTCACGGCTTCGTCCATCGTCAACGTGGACCCCGCGATGGCTCCCTGAGTGCCGTCGGCGGTGACCAGGCGCGCCACGGCATCCTTGACTTCGACCGGGAGCGAACCGAGGTGATAGCTCCCGTCGTGCAGGCCCGTCGCCGCCATGGCATCGGTGATGAGCGCGAGGCGTCCGGGCACGAGTTCATGGAGCATGCGCGCGACAGGGGCGACGACGTGGACGCCGTCATTGATGAGTTCGACGGTGACATGCTCAGCTTCGGCCGCAGCCAGGACCGGCCCCGGAGCACGATGATGGATGCCCGGCATCGCGTTGAATGCGTGGGTGAGGATGCTTGCTCCCGCCTCGAACGCCTGCGCGGTCAGTTCGAAGTCGGCGGCCGTATGACCGACGGCCACACGCACGCCCGCCGCAGAGAACCGCGCGATCGCATCGAGCGCACCGGGCAGTTCGGGGGCAATCGTGATCTGCGCGAGAGTTCCGTCTGCGGCTTCGAGGATCGCCTCGACGGCCTCCGGGGTCGGCGACGTGAGCACCTCAGGGGCATGCGCACCCTTGAAATCCGGAGACAGGAACGGCCCTTCGGCATGCAGCCCCATGACCATGGCCCGATCGCGGACGAGACCGGCTCCGGCACGCAGGGACCGGCACAGACCGTCGATCGTGTCCGAGACGTAGGACAGCGCGAGCCTGCCGGTGCCGTGAGCCCGATGCACGTCGAGGATCGCATCGATCGCCTCGATCCCGTCCTCGGCGCTTGCGCCGCCCGCACCGTGGCAGTGGATGTCGACGAACGCGGGAGCCACGTATCCGCCGGCGGCGTCGATGACCTCTCCCCGCCCCGAGGCGGCTCCGTCCTTCCAGCCGTCCCCACGGCCCCGTGCCGTGACCGTACCTTCGGCGATCGCGATCCACGTATCCGCGGTCTCCTCGGTGGACGTCGCCCGATCACCGTCGAGGACGCACGCATTGTGGATGACCGCCTCAGCGGGGATCTGTGCGGTCTGTGTCATCGAGGTCCTTCCATCGCTCTGCGAACACAACATTCAGGGTACGGAATCGGATTGTGAACTGCCTACCGCAGGGTCCCGGCGAGCTCCCCCTCCGCAGGGTCCCGGCGAGCTCCCCCTCCGCAGGGTCCCGGCGAGCAGAGTGTCGACGGGCGGGGTGCCGGCGAATCGGCTATCGGCTCGTCCCGGGGGCGCGGACGAACCAGTAGCCGCCCCGAACCGGTAGCCGCCCCGCCCCGGGGCGCAGACGAACCGTTTGCCTCCCCACCTCAGGAAGCCGACGGATCGACTGCCGACTCAGCCCAGCGTGCGGACTCGGTCCGCGTCGATGCCGAGCACGTGCGAGTCGAGGAACGCGAGCACGGTTCGGTACCAGACCTCGGCGTTCCCACGGCCGAGGATCCAATGCCCCTCGTCGGGGAAATAGAGGAACCGGTGCTGAGTGTCGCCATCGGCGTCGAGCGGAGTCTTCGCCCGGGTGAGCAGGTCCAGCCACAGTTCCTGGCCCTGTCCGATCGGGACCCGGTAGTCCTTGTCACCGTGGATGACGAGCATCGGCACCTCGATGTCATCGGCGAACAGGTGCGGCGAATACTGCGCCGACTGTTCCCGCATCGCCTGATCCCAGGACGAATTGTCCGTCGTCCGCCCCATCGACGTGGTGTTCCACAGGGAGGCATGGGTGACGATGCACTTGAACGCGCTGCCGGTGTGCCCGGCCACCCAGTTGGCCATGTACCCGCCGTAGGATCCGCCAGCCAGGCCGATGCGTTCGGCATCGATGTCCGTCCTCTCCCCTGCGGCCTCGGTCAGCGCCATGATGTCGGTGAACGGAGTGCCGCCGAGCTGCTGCTGCCCGCGATCGATCATCGCCTGCCCATATCCGGTGGAGATCGCCGGATCCGGCAGCAGCACAGCATAACCGGCGGCCGCAAAAGGACCCGGATTCCACCGGTAGGTCCACGCATTCCACGACCCCCACGGTCCGCCGTGGGCGAAGACGACGAGCGGATGCGGCCCCTCCCCCTCCGGCAGGACCAGCCACGCACGGATCGGCGTGCCGTCCTCGGCACGGACCTCCACCTCGGTGAGGGTGCCTTCCTCGTCGAGGACCGTCGCCGGGTTCGCGAGTTCGCTGATGACACCGGTGGCGAGGTCGACGGAGATCGGCAGAGGAGCGACATCGATCGCCGAGGCGGTCGCCACGACCGTGTCCTCACGCAGGGCCAGCCCCGAGAATGAATACTTCTGATCGGTTCCCCCGACGAGCCGCCTGGGCTGCGCATCATTGACATCACCGATGAAGATGCTGCCGCGGCCGTGATCATCGGCGGTGGCCACAATGGTCGAATCGTCCGCCCAGATCGGAGAGAACCAGAAATCGGCATCCGGCCACACGGAATTCAGTTCCGCGGTCTCCAGGTCGAGGACCTTGAGTTCGGCCGCGAGGTTGGTCTGCGGAGTCCAGGCTTGTACGCGGGTGACCAGCGCTTTCGTTCCGTCCGGGCTGATGGCTTCGATGTCGAAGCTGTGATCGGCTGCCGGTTTCGTCAGACGGTGCAGTTCGGTTTCCCCGTCGAGGTCCACGCGCCAGATCTCACTGGCCTCGAGCTGGCCGGGGATCGGCTTCTCGAGCTGGACGAGGACGAAGCGTGCCTCATCGTCGACGGCCCAGTCGACCAGTCGACCGGACGGCAGAGACAGGTAGCGGAACCCCAAGCCCGACGGGGTACTCAGCTCGTCGCTGACTTCGGGAAAGTCGGCGGCCGCCTCGTTGAGGGTGGCCACGGCCAGGGTCTGTCGGCCCGGCCCCAGATCGTGGTCCCAGCGGCGGACCGGAAACCCGGTGTGGAGGATCCCGCTGACCTTCGCGTCACTGCGTTCGGAGCTGAACTCCTGA
This sequence comes from Brevibacterium sp. VCM10, assembly GCF_000583215.1. Lineage (NCBI taxonomy): Bacteria > Bacillati > Actinomycetota > Actinomycetes > Micrococcales > Brevibacteriaceae > Brevibacterium > Brevibacterium sp. VCM10. The sequence goes on along the minus strand of NZ_JAJB01000062.1, from coordinate 21,344 downwards.
TGGTCGTTTTCGTCGGCGGCCCATGTATGGACGGGAAACTCGACGACGATGGTCTCGCCCTTGACCTCGATGCGGGAGAAACCGCCCGAGTGGTCGGCGAGTTTGCGGGCCTCTCCGTTGTCCGGCAGCGCCCACAGGCTCGGGGACTCAGCATCTTTGCCGTCCTCGCCTTTGCGCTTGGAGGCGAAGACGATCGTGCCGTTCTCACTCAGCGCGGCCGGACCCACGGACTGGTCGCCGCGAGTGATGCGTCGGGGCTCCTCCCCGCTGATATCGGCGAGGTGGCTGAGAGGGGAATTGCCCTCGGAGTTGAGGAACGAGTACTGGGCGATGACGCGGCCGTTCTGATTCGTCAAGAGGCCTTGCAGGCGGCGGGCGTCGAGGAGTCGGGTCACTGCATCATGGGTCGTCATCTTCCCATCCTAGGTCCCAACGTCGACTCCCGGGTGAGATCTAAGGAAACTCCAGTTGACGGAGGTGGTCGGTCGGGGTCGGGATCACCGAGGTGGCTGGTCGGGGTCACGGTCGGGGGTCGCGGCCACGTGACCGCCGCGTCGTTCGACACTCCGCGGAAAGTCAGCGGAAGCTCGGTGCCGGGACCCTCTCACCATCGATCGTCACCGTCGGCAGCATCTTCTTGAAGTCCTCCGCCACTTCGGTGTTCGTCTTCGGTGTGCGCATCTCGATGGACAGATTCACCAAGCGCCCGTTGATCTTGTACCCCGTCTGCACGCCGAACGCATAGGTGGGTTTGCTGTTGAGAGCGAGGATCTCTGTGGGACCGAGTTCACCCTGATAGCTCCAGAACTCTCCCGCGGCCAGAGATCCCGTCCGCTCGGCCAACACCTGTGAGTCCTGTTCGGAGAAGTTGTAGCGTCGCTTACTGTCGACGACTTCCTGCGCACTGTCACCGTATTCGTCAGTGCAGTTGACGAGGATGATATCGGCGCGAGAACTGTCATCGCCGTGAGTGAAGACATGGAACTGATCGGTGTTGCCGCTGCTGTCCCTCCAGTCATCGCCGAGCGCGAAGCTGAGTTCGACCGGGCAGCTGCTGCCGAATGTCACCGACGTCTTCGTCATCCCCTCGGGGATTCCGGCCTCGGTGGGTGTGCCTGTGGGCTCGGGGCCGGCGGTCTCCTGTACACCGATCCGCATGGGCCCGGAAGATTTGTCTTCGGTGCGGATCTGGAAGACCGAACACCCGCTGAGCAGGACGGTCAGTGCGAGTGTGCCGGCGGCCGCGGCTCGCCGCACCGAGGCTGGTCGGCCCGAGACGGCTCTGCCCATTGCGGACCTCCCAGCTGGGAGGCCCTTCGACGCGACGCTCCCCGCGGAGGAGGTCGACGATGCCGCTCGTCCGGTCACCGGTCTCACCGCTGGTCACCGTGCCGACGCTGGTCCGGGTACCCCGCTTCCGGGCCGTTCTGGTTCGGCTGAGCCTGTCCGTACTGCTGCTGAGGCGGCTGCTGACCTGAATTGGGCTGGCTGCCGACAGGGGGTCGTCCGGCGGGCTGACTGCCTGCAGGCGGCTGACCGTTGTACGGAGCACCGGGCTGGCTGCCGACGGGCTGCTGTCCGAAGTTCTGCGGGCCCGAATTCGGCTGACCTCCCGCGTAGGGCTGGCCGAAGTTCTGCGGGCCGGAGTGCGGTTGGCTGCCGACTGGCGGCTGCCCGTAACCCGGGTTCTGTCCGCCGACGTTCGGTGCCTGCCGGGGCGGTTTGAACTGCGAATGCTGGCCGGAATCGGGTGGGAATCCGCCGGAGACGGATTCGCCCGTCCGACGGTTGACCAGGTTTCCGTCGACTCTCTCGAGGCGACGCTTCGACGTCCGCCGGGGAGTGCCGAGGATCCGCCCCTGCAGTTCGGCCTCATTCGGCTGCCGGGGAGGCAGGAATCCGGGTGCCCGCCGCGAATCCGCCTGCTGTACCGGCTGCACCGCATGCGAACCGGCGGCGACCCGATCCATATGATCCGACATCTGCGGAACGGTCACGGGTGCGGCATCGGCGAGGACCGGCAGGACCATACGCACCGAGGTGCCCACGCCCTCCTGGCTGAACAGCTGCACGGATCCGCCGTGCCTGGTGACGATGGCACGCACGAGCGAGAGCCCCATCCCCGAACCGGCCACCGCCCGCACACGAGAACCGCGAGAGAGCTCGTCCCAGACGTTCTCCTGTTCGGCCAGCGGGATGCCGCTGCCCGTGTCGGCGACCTCGACGACGACCCAGCGGTGGCCGTCGATGATCTGCTCATTGGCGCGCAGCTCAACGACCTCGGCCTGAGACGAGTATTTGAGGGCGTTGCCCAGCAGGTTGAGGATCGCGGTGAGCAGCAGATCCTCTTCACCGGCGACATCGGGCAGTCGCCAGGGAGCGCGGGCGACGGTGGCCACGATCATCCGATCCTCGGCGCCCGGCGCAGTCGAGGCGTCCTCGACGGCCTGATGGATGAGCGCATCGAGATCGACGCGGGCGTATTCGATGATGCGCGTCTCGACATCGGCGAGTTTGCGCAGATCGGCCAGCAGTCGGGCGACCCGGCGTGAGGACACGTCGACCTGCTTCGCTGCCGGCTCCACCTCGCTCAGCGTGCCGCCGTCACGGACGACCTCGCGGATGCTCGCCGCCGAGGTGCGCAGCGCCGTCAGCGGATTCTTCAACTCGTGATCGAGTCGGATGAGCATCCGATTGCGCTTCGTCATCGAATCCTCGGCCGCGGCTGTCTCGATGGATTCCCGCAGCGCGGCCTCACGCTTCTTCAGATGCCGCCAGCCGAACCAGGCACCGACGGCCAGACCGCCGAGCACGATGACGACCAGCAGCAGGAACAGCCAGACCTGGATCTCGAAGACAAGGAAGTTCGTCATAGACTGCTCTGACCGTCCTCGCCGCGGACCTCACCGACGAACCGGTAGCCGCGCCCCTGCACGGTGGCGATCCACCGGGGCTCTGCGGCATCTTCGCCGAGCACACGACGCAGCTCGGCGACACGGGAGTCCACGGCACGCGTGCCCACGGCCTCTTCGAATCCCCACAGCACTTCGAGCAGGCGGGACCGTTCGATGAGTTCGTCCTTGTGCACCATGAGGTACTCGAGCAGGGTGAAGCCCTTCGGCGTGATGACGAGTTCACGCTGCCCCAACCAGGCCCGGCGTCCGACTCGGTCGACGCGCAGGCCGAAGCTGGACACGAGCACCGGGGCCGTGGCCAGAGGCGGGCCGTCATTGCGGGTGCGACGCAGGACGGCACGGATGCGGGCGACGAGCTCGTGCGGATCGAAGGGCTTGTTGAGGTAGTCGTCGGCGCCCTCTTCGAGTGCCATGGCCCGCTCGACCCCTTCGCCGACCTGGGTCAGCAGCAGCACCGGAACCCAGTTCTCCTCCTGGCGCAGTCGACGCAGCACCTGCCGGCCGTCGGCTCCGGGCATGAGCACGTCGAGGACGCACACATCGGGTCTGTGGCGGTGGATCTCGTCGAGGGCGAGCAGTCCGTCGCTGGCGGGCAGCACCCGGAATCCGGAGCGTTCGAGGAACGGCACGACCGCTCCGAGGACGTCCGGCTCATCATCGGCGACCAAGACGAGTGGTTGGGGCTGGGTGTGATTGTCAGCCGTCATGGTGGTCAGTTCCGGTTCCTCTCTGGCGTTCCCAGGCGATCTCTCTCGCCTCGGCACGATCGACCGCCTCGGCGAGTTCATCTCGGTACAGCATAGATCGACGCAGGTGCTTGGTGCGATATCCGGCGCGGCCGACCATATGCGTGGCGACGGGGATCGTCACCAGCTGGAAGGAGATGATGATCGCCAGCGTCGTCACCGTCGCCCAGGTCGGGAACTGGATCGCGATCGCCACAGCGACGAGCACCAGGCCCAACACCTGGGGTTTCGCACTCGCATGCATCCGCGAGAGAAGATCGGCGAAGCGGACGAGACCGACCGCTGCGGCCAGTGACAGAACCGCACCGAGGAAGATGAGCACGGCTGAGATGATGTCAAGAACCACGACTGTTCCCCTCTCCGTCTCGATCCGATCCGTCTCGATCCGATCCGTCGCCGTGCGACATGTGCTCGGCGTCATCGGGTCCCGGGTCGGGCCCGGTGCCCTCGCCCTCTCCGTCGCTGTCGGCGTGGGCGTTGTAGGTGGGATCCGCGATCACGGTGACCTCCGGCTCCCCGATCTCCGTCGCTGCGGCGCTCTGCTCCCCCGCATCACGCGGCATATGCCAATCCGTGCTGGTGAAGTCCGACAGTGCCCCCGCCTCGGCGCCGGGGGTCATCGAATCGGACTTCGACACGTACCTCGACACGCTCACCGAACCGACGAAGCCGAGCATCGCGAGCACGACGAGCACGGGCAGCAGATCCGTGCGGTCGGACAGCGCCATATACCCGCCGAGCCCGCACATGATCGAAGCGAGCACGACGTCGGTGCCGATCATGCGATCGAGGATCGACGGACCGCGGACGATCCGGAAGAGCGCGATGACCACCGAGGCGGCCAACAGCACCGAACCGGCGATGACGAGCGTGTGGAGGACGATCTCACTCATCAGCGACCTCCCTCGGTCTCGCCCAGCGGATCCGGCCTGGCCCGCAGGGAGGCGAGGTCACGGTGCGAACCGAGAGTGCGGATGAGCAGCTCTTCGATGAAGTAGACCTGCGCCTTGGCCTTACGCAGCTTCTCCTCGGAATCGCAGTCGAGGAAGTGCAGATAGAGGATGCCCATGGCCCGGTCGCTGTCGATGATGATCGACCCGGGGATGAGGCTGGCGGTATCGGCGATGAGGGTGAGCACGAGATCCGAGCTCGTGCGCAGATCGCAGGCGATGACGGACCCGGCTCCGACCGCCTTGCGGCGGAACGCGTACCAGGCGACTTCGACGGAGGCGTGGAGGACCGAGTAGAGGAACCACAGGCCGAACACCGTGGCATGCCAGACGTTGAACCGTCCGGACAGCACGACGGGCGGCAGATAGAACACGCGGGTGACGATGAAGGCCAGCACGATTCCGGTGACCACGGTGACCACCGTGATCGCGTCCCAGAGCATCAGCCACAGCAGGACCAGCGAGATCAGCAGCACGAGCTGCTGGATGATTCCGCGGCCCCGGCTCATCCGCGCCCGGTTGGGAGCCGGCGCACGGTTCTGGCCCTGGCCGCTGGCCGGACCCAGGTCGCGGGTCCGGCCCTGGTCGCGGACCTGTCGCTGAGCTCGGGCCCGGCCCTGCGCACCGTCCTGGTCCTGATTTCGGGGCCCTCCGTGCTCGCGATCGGGACTCATCAGTCATCACCTCCGAGTACGTTCGTGACGTAGTCGAGCGGTGTCGAGAGGTTCTCAGCCGCCCGGTTCGACATGTCCCACAGGGGTTCGGCGGCGATCGTGAGCACGATGGAGGCGATCACCACCACCGAGGTGGCCGCCACCATGGCAGGGGGGACTCCGATCTGAGATTTCCACGTCTTCCCCGCCAACAGCGTCTTCTTCCGCTCCGTGAACTCGTCGACGAGGTCCTCGTTCGGCTCTTCGACATCGGCCGGATCACGCCAGAATGCGAGGTTGAAGGTACGGCCGATGACATAGAGGGTGAGCAGGCTCGTCACGGTGCCGGCGACGATGAGGACCGTGGGCAGCCACGCCTGATCGTCGAATCCGGCGAGGAAGAGCGCGACCTTGCCGATGAACCCGGAGAACGGCGGAATGCCGGAGAGATTGAGCGCCGGGATGAAGAAGATGATCGTGATCACCGGAGACAGCACCATGAGACCGCCCAGCGACCTCGTCGAGGTGGACCCGCCGCGCATTTCGACGAGTCCGATGGCCAGGAACAGCGCGGTCTGGACGATGATGTGGTGAACCGTGTAGTAGATCGCCGCGGACAGGCCCACACTCGTCCCCAGGGCCACGCCGAAGAGCATATAGCCGATATGGGAGACCAGGGTGAAGGACACGATCCGCTTGATCTCCGACTGCGCGATGGCGCCGAAGATGCCCACGAGCATCGTCAGGCCCGCCGCGATGAGCAGCGGCACCCGCAGGGACGATTCGGAGAACAGCAGAGTTTCGGTGCGGATGATCGCATAGATGCCGACCTTCGTCAGCAGTCCCGCGAAGACCGCAGTCACCGGGGCCGGTGCCGTCGGGTACGAGTCGGGAAGCCAGAAGGACAGCGGGAAGATCGCGGCCTTGATGCCGAAGCCCAACAGCAGGAGGACGTGGAGGATCATCTGCACATCGGCCGGCAGATCCGAGATCCTCTCCGCCAGCTGCGCCATGTTCACGGTGCCGCACGCGGCGTAGATGATGCCGATGGCGGCGAGGAAGATCACCGAGGACACCAGCGAGATGATCACATACGTGACTCCCGCCCGAATCCGCTCCGCCGTGGCACCGAGCGTGAGCAGCACATACGAGGCGACGAGGAACATCTCGAAGCCGACGTAGAGGTTGAACAGGTCTCCGGCGAGGAACGAGTTCGCAATGCCCGCGCACAGCACCAGGTAGCTGGGGTTGAACACGGAGATCGGGGTCTCGTTCGAGTCGTCGTTGGCGTCCTGACTCAGTGCGTAGACGAGCACGCACAGGGTGACCAGCGAGGACACGATGAGCATGAGCGAGGACAGCCTGTCGGCGACGAGCACGATGCCGGCCGGTGGCTGCCACCCGCCGATCGCCACGACCTGCGGTCCGTGCACATCGACCCCGAGAAGGATCAGCGTGGCGATGACCATGACCGCGACCAGGATCGCGATCGACACGAGATTCTGCGCCCGCGTGTGCTTGGACAGGATCAGCGCGATGCCGGCGCCGATGAGCGGCAGCAGAACCGGCAGGGGAACGAGTACGGGCAGAAGATCGATCATGAGTCGTCTCCCTGTTTGGCGTCCTTGGCCTCGTCGGCGACTTCGGCCTCCTCGGCACTGTGGGCCTCCGTCTGCGAGTCCACGGCCGCCTCGGCGATGGCATCGGCCTCGGCCGGAGTCGACGCATCCTCGATATCGTCGACGAGTTCCTCCCGCTCCGCAGGAGTGCCGTCGTCGTCGAGGTCGATGGCGCCGGTGATCGGGGACTCCGCCTCGTCGCCGAACTCGGTGTCGTCGTAGTCGGTGCTCGCCTCCGCCTCGGAGTCGATGAGCTTCGTGATCGCCACCTGGAGGTCGGTGTCGTCGTCCTGCAGCGAATCGGCGCGCATGAGCCTCCAGGACCGGTAGATCATCGCCAGCAGGAATGCCGTCACGGAGAAGGTGATGACGATGGCCGTGAGGACGAGGGCATGCGGCAGCGGATCGGACATGCCCGCGGTCGACAGGTTCTCACCGTCGGTCAGTGGCGGGGAACCGCGCCCGGCGGTGAGGATGATGAGCAGGTTCACTCCGTTGCCGAGCAGGATGAAGCCGAGCAGAACGCGCGTCAGGGAGCGTTCGAGCATGAGATAGATGCCGGCCGCGAAGAGGACGCCCATGGCCAGGACCATGACGAAGGAGACGCTCACAGTCGGCCCCCTTCCGCACCGTTGTCGACGTCGAGTTCATTGACCCGGTCGATGATCTCGGACACGGCTCGGTGCTCGGCAGTCGCCCCCAGGTTCTCGGAGAAGTTCACATTGTCGTGGATGCGGTCGGTCAGCATCGCCTCGTCGCGTTCCTGGTGCAGGTCGACCTCGGCCCCCAGCGAGCGGAGGATGTCGAGCATGAGGCCGACGACGATGAGGTAGACGCCGATGTCGAAGAACGTCGACGTGCCGAAGGACACGTGGCCCAGCAGCGGCAGATCGCCCTCGAGGTAGACGGAGTCGAAGACCGTCTCACCCCAGATCCACCCTCCGATGACGGTGAGGATCGCGGTGACCAGGCCGGTGCCCAGCATTCCCGAGGGGGTGAAGGGGGCCGCCTCGGCGAGTTCGTACTTGCCTCCGGCGAGGTAGCGCACGACGAGGGCGAGGCCGGCGACGAGGCCGCCGGCGAATCCGCCGCCCGGGTCGTTGTGGCCGGCGAAGAGCAGATAGACGGAGAAGATGATGACGGCGTGGAAGATGAGGCGTGCGGTGACCTCGAGGATGATCGACCGGTTGCGCGGGGCCAGGGTGCGTCCGGCGATGAGCCAGGACGCTCGCTTCTGCGACAGGCCCTCGCCACGGCCGGCGTGGTGGAGATCGACGACGTCCTCGGCCACGGGTTGGAAGCGGATGCGGCCGGCCGCCTCGGTGCCGTCCTTCTTCCTCTCGAACCGGTGCAGGTGACCTTCGCGACCGCGCACGAAGATGAGACCGGCGATACCGGTCCCGGCGGCCACGAGCACCGAGATCTCGCCCATCGTGTCCCACGCGCGGATGTCGACGAGGGTGACGTTGACGATGTTCCTGCCGTGGCCGAGCTCGTAGGCGAGCTGTCCGAAGTCGGTGGAGATCGGATCGGCCACGCGCACACCGGTGGCGATGAGGACCACGAGCATGATGGTGATGCCGACGGCGCCGCCGATGATCGCCCGCCATGCGGGGGTGAGGCGACCGGTGGACTCACCGATGCGCGCCGGCAGCCGGCGGAGAACGAGGACGAAGACGACGATCGTGATGGTCTCGACGAGCACCTGGGTCAGGGCCAGGTCGGGAGCGCCGACGAAGGCGAAGTAGGCGACCATCGCATAGCCGGAGATGCCGGTGACGACGACGGCGGTGAAGCGCTTCTTCGCGCGGGTGGCCCCGATCGCGACGATGACGAGCACGGCCGCGACGATGAGATCCAGCGGAGTGTCCCAGAGCCGGAAGGTGATGTTCCACGTGTCATTGGCGATGATCGCCAGACCCAATCCGGCGACCAGGACGAAGTAGACCACGCCCTGGTAGAACGGCAGCGAACCGCGCTGGGTGCGGGCGGTGACCCACAGCGCCAGGGCCTCCGTCCAGCCGATGAGCATCCGGTAGAGCTCGTGGAAGTCCAGTCCCGACGGCAGTGTCGCCTGAACCTTCGCGAAGGGACGACGGACGATGAACAGGGCGAGGCCCGCAGCGACGGTCACAGCGGTGAAGGCGAGCGCCGGTTCGAATCCGTGCCACAGCGCGAGGTGATAGTGCCCGTCGCCCTCGGCCACAGCCGGCAGTCCGGTGGTCCAGGCGGAGAAGTAGCCGTCGAGCAGTCCGACTCCCGGCCCGAGCGCCAGCGTCAGGGCGGTGAGGATGAGCGGGGAGACGACGAGGGTGAGCTTCTCGTCGCGGCGGGCGATGTCATCGACTCCCGGTTTCGAGGAGAACGCGCCCCAGACGAAGCGGGCCGAGTAGGCAACGGTGAGGATCGAGCCGATCATGATCCCGATGAAGGCGATGACCGAGGTCTTGTCCGGCGAGGACAGGAGGGTCGAGTACGCGGCTTCCTTCGCGGCGAAGCCGAGCAGCGGCGGCAGCCCCGCCATTGAGGCGGCTGCGATCGTCGCGCACACGGCGACGACGGGGAAGGCCCTCCAACCGCCGGAGAGCTTCGTCAGGTCACGGGTGCCGGCACGGTGGTCGATGATGCCGACGCACAGGAACAGACACGACTTGAACAGGGCGTGGGCGATGAGCAGACCCAGGGCCGCCTTCGTGATGTCCGGAGTCCCGAACGAGGCCATGGTGGTGAGGAAGCCGAGTTGCGAGACCGTGCCGAAGGCCAGAAGCAGTTTGAGGTCGGTCTGCTTCAGCGCCTGCCACCCGCCGATGAACATCGTCAGCAGTCCCAGGGTGAGCAGCACCTCGGACCAGCCGGGGATGTTGTGGTAGCCCGGTGCCAGGCGCAGGACGAGGTAGATTCCCGCCTTGACCATCGCCGCGGCGTGCAGATAGGCGCTGACCGGGGTGGGTGCGGCCATGGCGCCGGGCAGCCAGAAGTGGAAGGGCATGAGCGCGGACTTCGAGATCGCGCCGACGAGGATGAGGATGACGGCGGAGACGATGACTCCGCCCGTGTCTATCCCGGACTGGGCACGGGCGATCAGGGTCGAGATCTGCCCGGTGCCGGTGGCGGTGATGAGCAGGATCATGCCCACGAGCATGGCCAGGCCGCCGGCCGTGGTGACGATGAGCGCCTGCAGGGCAGCCTGCCGCGAGCGACGGCGGGACTGGCTGTGCCCGATGAGCAGGTACGAGAAGACTGTGGTGCCTTCCCAGAACAGGTAGAGCATGAGCAGTTCGTCGGCGACGACGAGCCCGTACATCATTCCGGCGAAGGCCATGAAGATTCCCGCGAACCGAGCCAGGCCCGGCTCGTCGGGCGGGAAGTAGCGTGCACAGTAGACGAAGACGAGAGCACCGACCCCGGTGACCAGCAGCGTCATGATCCAGGAGAGCACGTCGAGGCGGAAGACTCCGGAGAGGCCGAGCTCGGGCAGCCAGTCGAGATTCTCGACGAGCGGCTGGGCCGCGGGGCCGAACAGATCGGAGATCGCCGACAGGCTCCACAGCAGTCCCGCGAAGGGAACGAGGGCGAGGAGGAAGAAGGCGCTGCGGCCGAGCAGGCGAACCAGGGGGTAGGCGATGACAGATGCCCCGAAGAAGGCTCCTGTCATGATCATCACCGGCGGCCACCCCCGTCATATGCCTGTTTGTGAGAAAGGTTCGTCAGGTCATTTTCGCACGGACAGGTGTCGTTTCCCGAATCGCAGGACGTCAGTTGAGACCGGTCCTGCCCTGGCATGGCACCGATCATGCACGGAGCTGTCGGCTGGTCACGAGGAAGCCGTTCTCGTCGAGTCCGATGCCCGCCGAGCCGATGAGCAGCTCGGCCCCGATCGCGTCGGTGAGCTCAGCAACCCGGCTGCGCATCCGCCGGAATCGGCGCCCCTGGTTCGGCTGATAGCGCTTCGACTCGGCATCCATCCAATGCACGTGGTATTCGATCTGCGGGGCGTCGGTGTGGGCGGCGATGATCGGCGGAACCCACTCGGCCTCCATCACCCGGATCTCGAGGCTGCCGGCGGATTCGTCGATCTCGCCGAGCGGGACGAGCAGGGCATAGCCGTCGAGGATGACCGGGGCGGACGGGTCGAAGAGCGGATCGTCGATGCTCGCTTGGGCCAGCACATCCTCGTCGGGAGTGGGCAGGGCCTGCTGGAAGGCCTGTGGGGCATGGCGGCGCACGAAGTCGAGGACGACGGGCGGTTCCAACCAATACGAGGAGTAGATGTAGAGGTCGATCTTCGCCTCGGGGTCGGGGATGATCACCCGCGTCGGCAGTCCGGGCTCGTCGGCCAGACGCACGCCCGTGTGGAGGCGGGAGGCGACGGAGAGCATGAGGCTGAGCATCCGCTCCTCCTCCCGGTCCGGCATCCCAGCGGGAAAGGCCTCGTGGAGTCCGTCGGCGTCCGCGAACCAGTCCGGCGGCGGGGTCGGCTGCCGGTCCCGCGGGCAGTCGATGACGATGGCGTGCTGTGCCCAGTCGGGGACCTCGAGCGCGGCGGCATCGGAGGGATCGAGTGCGACCCCCGAGCTCAGTCGGGAGTGGCGGCTCAGTCGCATCTGCCCGTGCTCGTCGAGCACCGGGCGAAGGTCGGGCAGTTTGTTGTGGATGAGCGCGAGAACGTCGGATACCTCGACCGCGTCATCGAGGAGGATGAGGTGGAATCCCCGCAGATCCGCCGAGGTGGCCGTGTCCTCGGGCGCGGACGTGTCACCGCCGTAGCCGGGCCGCCCCGTCGACGGCATTCCGCTCCGTCGCCGACTCGCGGCCCGGGCGTCCGGCTTCTGATAGCGCGCGGCGTCGGCCTGTTCCCGGGCGGCGCGTTCAGCGGCTTCGCGTTGCAGCCGCAGTTCGCGGCGGGTGATCACATGTCCCTCCGGTAGAAGTTGAGATGCGAACGGGAGGCAGTCGGGCCACGCTGCCCCTGATAGCGGTTGCCCGTGGCCTGGGAACCGTAGGGATTCTCCGCCTCTGAGCTGAGCCGGAAGAAGCAGAGCTGGCCGATCTTCATTCCCGGCCACAGGGTGATCGGCAGGGTCGCGACGTTCGACAGCTCCAGCGTGACATGGCCGCTGAAGCCGGGGTCGATGAATCCGGCCGTCGAGTGGGTCAGCAGGCCCAGACGTCCGAGCGAGGACTTGCCCTCGAGCCGAGCGGCGACGTCGACGGGCAGAGTCACGAGCTCATGGGTGGAGGCGAGGACGAATTCGCCCGGGTGGAGGACGAACGGCTCCCCCGGAGCGGCCTCGACGAAGCGGGTGAGTTCGGGCTGCTCGAGGCTCGGATCGATGACCGCGTATTTGTGGTTGTCGAAGAGCCGGAAGCAGCGGTCGAGACACACGTCGACACTGGCCGGCTGGATCAGCGACGGGTCGTAGGGGTCGAGGGCGATGCGGCCGGAGTCGAGCTCGGCGCGGATGTCGCGGTCTGAAAGCAGAGTCACGTCTCCGATGGTAGTCGTTCCGGGCTCCGCACGCTCAGAATCTCCTTCTCCGCACCCACTCCTTGCGCCCGCCGCACCATGATCCGAGCTACCGGAATCCGCACGCAAAGTGCACCGACACGCCGGCGTTATGTAACAACCAGATAACGATTTTCGGGAATTCTCCTGATTCTTCCCCGTGTGTCTCCCCATAGCGGCGGGTGAATGCTTTAGGGTAATGAGCTGTACGGACCCGCGCACGATGGTGCCTTCCCCTTCTTAAGCCAAGGAATGCCGGGAGTCCATCGTCTTTCGTGGGTAGACAACAATCGAAAGGCATTACTGTGAAGACCTCGCGTCTTGTGCTTGCCCCCGCAGTAGCCGTTGCATTGACAGGTCTTGCTGGCGCCCCGGCGTTCGCAGCGACAGAGTCCACCGCTTCGGTCCCTCAGCAACCGCTGTGCGCCCAGGGTGATCAGCAGTCATCGAGCAGCTCCGAATCGGATTCCTCGGTTCCCGACGAGTCGGACCCGCAGGCGACCCTTGCGCAGGCGCAGGTGACCCGCGCCGACATCGCGGACGACAAGAAGGGACTCGGCTTCTCCGGCACCGGATTCACCCCGGACCAGAAGGCCACGGTGACCGTCGTCGGCACCGAGGGCACCGAATACACGCCGGACAAGAAGCTCACCGTCGATGAGGAGGGCAAGGTCTCCGGCACCTACTTCTTCACCGTCACCGAGGACGCCAAGGTTCCTGCCGGCGAATACTCCCTCTACCTCACCGACCTCAAGTCCGAGAAGAAGTCCTCGAAGGTGACCTTCGAGGTCGTCTCCAAGGCCTCCGAGGTCGACGAACCGGGCACGGGCGACGACGACAAGTGCGAGTCGGCCACCGGTCCGATCAAGACTCCATCGGAGACTCCGAGCGAGACGAAGTCGCCGGAGCCGACGGAGACGAAGACCGAGGAGCCGACGACGAAGGCCCCGACGACCGAGGCACCCAAGCCGTCACCCTCGCCGTCGGAGACGAAGACCGAGGACCCAACAACGAAGGCCCCGGAACCGACGGAGACGAAGACCGAGGAGCCGACCACCGAGGCGCCCAAGCCGAGCCCCTCGGAGACCGAGGAGCCGGACGACCGGGCCAAGCGCGCCGCCCCGGGACCGGCCGAGGAGCCGACCGAGACTTCGGAGCCCACCGAGACTTCGGATCCCACCACCGAGGCACCCAAGTCCGAAGAGCCCACCACCGAGGCGCCGAAGTCCGAGGAGCCCACCACCGAGGCTCCGAGCACTGAGGACGAGGACTCGAACGACGAGGCTGCCGAGTCCACCGGTCCGGCCAGCCCCGGCACCGAGGACAAGAAGCCTGCCGCTGATGCGCAGGCATCCATGTTCATCAACCCGACCGAGGTCAGCTCCGAGGACTTCCTGAACGACGGCATCAAGATCGGCGTCAGCGGCGCTCAGCCCGGCGAGAAGGTCACCATCACGGTCGAGCATGCCCAGGGCAAGGTCGACCGGTACACGATGACCAAGGAAGCCGATTCCGACGGCAAGGTCACCTTCGGTGTCCAGGCCAAGGTCAAGTCCGTGCTCGGCACCTACAACGTGCGCGCCCAGGCCGAGAGCTTCGATGAGCCCCAGGGCGGAAGCTTCACGGTGCTCACCAACGGCACCGACGTCGACGAAGGCGGAGACGGAAACGGCGGCGGCCAGAGCGATTCGGGCAGTGACCTGCCGCGCACCGGTGCCGAGATGACCGGGCTGGCGCTCGGCGTCGGTCTGCTCGCTGTCGGTGCGGCAGCCGTCATCATCACCCGTCGGCGGATGAACGCCGCCGACGATCCCGCGGAGTTCTAAACCGCATTGAACGAGGAATTGTCCCTCGCGGGGCTGCAGCTCGACGGACGCGAGATCGACCTAGGACGTCTGCGAGCAGGGACAATGCTCGGACTGATGGGCAGCCCGGACAGCACCACCTCGGTGGTGCTGTCTGCGGCCGCCCTGCCCCACGTCGCACCACCACCACGCTTCCCGACCGGACGCCGGTCGGGTCGCTTGCGTGTGCGCAGCTGGATGAAGAGCTATCTTCGCGACGCCGATGCCGGATCTGGGGAGGCGGCATCGGCAGCGGATCCATCAGCTGCACTGACGGCATTCGGGCTGCGCCCCGATGTTCTGCGCCGTCGCCTCGAGGATCTCGATGCGACCGATCGTGCCCGCCTCGCCCTGGCCGCGGCCTGGGCGAGCGGCGCGAGGTGGCTGACCCTCATCGACCCTTTCGGCGTGGTCCCCGGCCATCTGCGCACCGGGCTGCGGAGTCGCTTCGCCGAACTCGTCGCCGGGGAGGGCCGCGGAGTGGTGTTCAGCTCGAATTCGCTGACCGACCACGCCATCGCCGAGGCGGGGGTGGCGAACATCGAGAAGGACCAGCTCGTCGCGCTCGGTTCCCTGGAGCAGATCGTCACCGAACCGCGCGGTTCGCTGCCGGCCGAGCTCAGCGGGGTCAACGTCTATTCCGGGCTGGCCCGGAAGGGCTGGCTGTCCATCGGCCATTCGGCCGTGCGCGCCCGCACCGAACTCGACGGGAAGGTGTTCGTGACTCTGGGGTGGCGCGCCGCCCTCCTGTCACTGGACGAACACGACCCGGCGTTCACCTCGGCGACGGTGTTCGAAGCCATCGTCACCGGACTCCGTGATCGCGGTTCCTGCCTGCAGGCGAAGCTCTCACCGGTCGACACTGAGATGGGCCTCGCCCTCGACGTCGACCTCGCCGACCTCGCCGGCGTGCCGAGAACCCAGACGCCGGCCATCGGATTCGGGGTTCTGCATCCGGGGCTCGGCGCGACGATCACCGAACTGCGCACCAACGTCAAGGTCGGCACGCATGTCTTCGTCGAGGTCGACACCTCCGCCCTGCACGCCTACCCGGTTGAGTGACGGGCGGAAGATAGACTGAGAACTGCCCAGTCCCCCTTCAGTCCCCAACCGAATCAGGAGCGCCATGCGAACCTCGCGCAGACTTCTGATCTCAGCACTGACGGTCATCGTCCTCACGGTTGCAGCGGTCCCCCTCCTCAACCTCACCGTCTACACGCCCGCCCGGGCCGCCGAGGCCTATATCTCGGCGGTCGAACACGGCGATGCGCAGGGTGCCTTCTCCTACCTGTCCGCCCCGACACCGTCGTCGACCTTGGCGCTCAGCGACGACGTCCTCTCGGCGGCTCCCGATCTGCCGCGCGATCCCGAAGCCGAGACCGTCTCCGTCGACGGCGACCATGCGAAGGTCCGACTCAGCTTCAACCTCTCCTCGCAGGAGCAGACCGTCGATCTCGATATGGTCCGCCTGCCCGCCAGCGCGGGACTCTTCAACCGATGGGCCATCGAGCAGGAAAACTGGCCGACGCTGACCCTCGACGTCTCCGGATCGTCGACGGCGACGGTCAACGGCTACGGAGTCAGCACCGGAAGTGTGCCGGTGCTGTTCCCGGCGAGCTATCTCGTCGGGTTCGATGCGACGTATCTGAAGTCCAGATCCCAACGCACCGAGGTGACCGCCCCCGGCGACTCCCCCACCGTGAAGCTCTCGCCACAGCCGACGGCCAAGCTCGAGCAGACCGTGGAAGAGCAGGTCACCGACCATCTGCAGGACTGCATGAAGTCGAAGACCCTCATGCCGGCCGGCTGCGTCTTCGGCTACGACACGGACAACGAGATCATCGGTGATGTCTCGTGGTCGCTCGAGCGCAGTCCGCAAATCGGACTGACCTCGTCCGGCAATGATCTCGAGCTCACCCCTTCGACGGTCGAGGTGCGGGTCAAGGGACGCTACCGAGACATCGTCACCGCTGCCGAACACGACTTCGACGAGAAGCTCTCCTTCGTCCTGGGCGGCTCAGTGGTCGTCAGGTCCTCACAGGTGAGCTTCGAGCCGCGTCGCCTCGGCGATGTCTCCATCGCCTGATCGGCTGCGGCCCTCACTCCGGTGGCCGAGCGCTCAGGCGCCGCGGAGGTCGAGGGTGAGTTCGTTCGGCGCCGAGTCCGCGAGCTCGACGGGGATTCCCCAGTCCTGCTGGTAGAGGTGGCAGGCCGCGTGCAGCGGAATCTCTCCCCCGGGCTCGCCATCGCAGGCGGCGGCCCGGGCAGTCACGTGCAGCACTCCCTCGGTGAACTCGGGATCGATGACGATATCGCGGCTGAGCCCTTCGGCTCCTCCGGCACCGGAGACGATGAGTTCCGGCGGAGTCGCAGACACCTGCAGGAACGTGGGGTCGCCCCAGCGGTCGTCGAGCTTCTGACCGGCCGGGACGGTGAAGCTCACGGTCAGCGACACCGGGCCGGAGGCGATCTCGGTCGACGGGCGCTTCGTCGTCAGCGCGCCCTCGTCGACCTTCTGAGCGTCCTTGGGCAGCTTCACCCGAGTGAGTGCGTGCGCCGCGGATTCGACGACGATGAGTTCGGCGTCGTCGGAGGTGCCCGCATTGTCGATGAGGACGATGTCCGAGGGTTCGCGCAGTCCGCGCGCCAGAGTCGTGACTTCCTCGGTCTTCGGGTCGAAGCGGCGGATCGCACCGTTGTAGGTGTCGGCGATCGCGACCGACCCGTCGGGCAGACTGCGCACGCCCAGCGGGTGCTGCAGGCGCGCCTCGGCGGCCGATCCGTCACGGAAGCCGAAGTCGAAGAGACCGACGCCCACCAGCGAGGACACCTCACCGGTTGCCGGGTCGAGGCGGCGGATCGCCGAGGTCTCGGAGTCGGCGACGAACACCTCGCCCTCGGGCCCGAGGTCGAGACCGGAGGACTGAGCGAACCACGCAGACTCCCCATCGCCGTCGACCAGACCTTCGTTCATCGTGCCCGAGAGGATGCGGATCGTGCCGGCCTTCGGGTCGAAAGACCAGAGGGTGTGGTTGCCTGCCATCGCCACGACCACCTCGGCGGTGGAGGGGACGAAGAGGACATCCCATGGCGATGACAGCTTCACATCAAGGGCGGGCCCGTCGTATCGTCCCAGCTCACCGGGCTTGCCGCGGACATTGTCGATGGCGCCGACCATGTGCTGCTCGCCGGTGCCGGCGATCGTCGTGACCGTCTCGTTCGTCAGGTCGATTCCGCGCAGGGTGTGGTTGACGGTGTCGGCGACGACGAGCTGGTAGCCGACTTCGGCCGCCAGATCGGCAGGCAGCACGGTGATGCCGCCGGGTTCGCTGAAGCTCGCCGAGGCGAAATCGCCGTCGACGCCGCCGCGTTCACCGGTGCCGATGCGGCGGATGATCGTGGCCGCATCGTCGTCGTATTCGACGAGGCTGTGGTGTCCGGAATCAGCGACGAGGAGGTGGCCCGAGGGCAGGCGAGTGGCCTTGCCCGGGTAGAACAGATCCGTCTCCGGTGCCGGTGGCGGAACGTAGGGTCCGTCACCCGAATGGAGGGTGCCCTTCGCCGAGTGCTCGTCGATGAGGCCCTCGATGATCTCGGTGAGACCGGCGGCATGGCCCTCTCCGGACATGGTCGCCACGAGGTAGCCCTCGGGGTCGATGACGGCCAAGGTCGGCCAGGCGCGGGCGGTGTACGCCTGCCAGGTGACGAGGTCGGGATCGTCGAGGACGAGGTGTTCGACCTGGTAGCGCTCCACGGCCCGATCGACGGCTTCGACGGTGCGTTCGAACTCGAACTTCGGCGAGTGCACGCCGATGATGACGAGCTCACCCGCGTACTTCTCCTCCAACGGGCGCAGTTCGTCGAGGACGTGGAGGCAGTTGATGCAGCAGAACGTCCAGAAGTCGAGGAGGACGACCTTTCCGCGCAGATCGGCCAGGGTCAGGTCCTTGCCGCCGGAGTTCATCCACCGGCGACCGACGAGTTCGGGCGCACGGACCTTGACGTCCTGTGCCGAGGAGGTGGCTGACGCGGAGATATCTGGACTGCTGTTCATGGTTCTATGATCGCAGATCCTCCACCGAGGCGGCCTTCCCAACGTCATCAAGTGACGGTTCTCTCCCCCGCCTGGGAATGCGGCGGAAGCCGAGTCGGCCCGTGCGGGTGTGGAGGACCGGTCAGGAGTAGTCGCGGGCGCGGACGAGCGGTCAGGAGTAGTCGCGGGCGCCGAAGATGCTCGATCCGACGCGGACGATCGTCGCTCCTTCGGCGATGGCGAGTTCGAAGTCGCCGCTCATGCCCATCGACAGCTCGGCCGCCTCGGCGGGCATGACCCCTGATCCGCGCAGCGTCTCGCTGAGCTCGCGCAGGTCGGAGTAGCTGGGGCGGATCTCTTCGGGGCTGCTGCCGGGCAGTCCGATCGTCATGAGTCCGCGCAGCCGCATCCGGCCGAGTGCCCGGGTCGCGGTGATGAGCTCCTCGGCGTCTTCGGGTGCGACACCGAACTTCGAGTCCTCGCGGGAGGTGTTGACCTGGATGAAGTAGTCGACAGTCTCATCGAGGACGTCGAGGCGGTTGTTGATCTTCTCGGCCAGCGGGAGGTTGTCGACGGACTGGATGCACTGAGCATGCCGCAGGGTGTGATTGACCTTGTTGCGCTGCAGCGGTCCGATGAGGTGGGTCTCGGGATCGAGGTCGGCGAGCGCCTCGGCCTTGCCGGTGATCTCCTGTACCTTGTTCTCGCCGATGAGCGTGAACCCGTGTTCGAGGGCGACGCGGATCTTCTCCGCCGGCTGCGTCTTCGTCGCCAGCAGCACTCGCACATCGTCCCCGCTGCGACCGCTCGCCTCGGCGGCGGCCCGGGCCCGATCAGCGACCTCGTCGAGGTTGCCGGTGATGGCGGCGATGTCGTCGGCGGACAGCGGAGAGACAGAATCAGGCGTACTCATGACTCCAGTCTTGCATGAGCCGCACGAAGTTTCAGGTCGCCGAGGATGCCCGGACGGCCGAGTCCCGCACCAGGTGTCGCGACGGGAACGGGCCCGCATCCGGGCCGGTCCACCGGGCCGGTCCAACGGGCCGGGAAACGAGTTGCGGACGATCTGTGTCGGATTCACTGTGGTTCTTCGACACCGATCGTCCGCAACTCGGTGCCGCCTCGGCCCCGTTTCAGTGCCTACTTCGGCAGGCCCTCGGCGTTCGGGTCGATGTTCCTGATCAGGGCGGACGTGTCGAGTCCGCCGAGGTCGTCGTCGATGAGCTTCTGCAGCTGTGCGTGGACGAGGGCGGCGGCCGGGAGGTCGACGCCCTGGGTCTCGGCACCGGCGAGGGCCAGGCCGACGTCCTTGTGCATGAGCGCGGTGGCGAAGCCGGGCTGGAACTCGTTGTTCGCTGCGGCCGTCGTCGTCACGCCCGGCACCGGGTACCACGTACGCAGCGGCCAGGAGTCACCGGAGGACACCTTCGCAATATCGTGGAAGACCTTCGGATCGAGGCCGAAGCGATCGGCGAGCACGGCGCCTTCGACGACACCCTGGAGGCTGATCGAGAGCATCATGTTGTTCACGATCTTCGCGGCCTGACCTGCGGCATCACCACCGGCGTGGAAGATGTTGCCGGCCATCGCCTCGATGACGGGACGGGCCTCTTCGATGTCGGCGTCGGCACCGCCGAGCATGAACGTCAGGGTGCCGGCTTCGGCACCGGTGACTCCGCCGGAGACGGGTCCGTCGATGAGGCGGAAGCCTGCCTTCTTCGCCTCGGCGTGGAGGAGACGAGCCGAATCGAAGTCGATCGTCGAGGAATCGACGAGGAGGGTCCTCTGGTCCGCGTTGGCCAGGACGCCGTCGGGCTCGAGGTAGGCGGTGCGGGCGTGCTCACCCTTGGGCAGCATCGTGAAGACGATATCGGCACCGGCGACCGCCTCGGCGATGGAGTTCACGGGGTTCACCCCGTTCTTCGCGGCTGCGTCCACGGCTTCGGGGACGAGATCGAAACCATTGACGGTGTGACCGGCCTTGACCAGGTTCGCAGTCATCGGGCGGCCCATATTCCCCAGGCCAACCCATCCAATCGTCGACATAATATGCCTCCTCGCATCATGTTCAGCAACTCTTAGGTGTTCCCTCTCACAGTACGCCAGTCGGTGGACGGAAGCCCGGCGGGCCGCCTCACCTATTCCGCACCGGTTGTGTGCGCGGACGCAGATAGAATGGGGCCACTATGGCTTCCTATGCACCTGGCAGTTCGGGTCTGCAGATCGCTCCCGAGGATCTGCTGACTCTGCTCGCCGTCGCCCGACTGGGGAAGTTCACGGCCGCCGCGCACAGCCTCGGGCTCAACCACACGACCGTGTCCAGGCGCATCGCCGCGCTCGAGAAGGCGTATGGCGATCGCGTGCTCGTCGCTTCCCCCGACGGGTGGGAGCTCAGCGCCGCCGGGCGCCAGCTGCTGCCGATCGCCGAGGACATCGAGGCCGCGCTGGGCCGCATCGATGCGCATTCGAACTCGGCGCTGTCCGGGACGATCCGGCTGGCGTGCCCACAGGCCTTCGCCCTTGAGTATGCCGTTCCGGCGCTCACCACACTGCAGGCGCAGCATCCGGGACTGCAGATCGAGCTGATCACTGCCACGCAGCGGGCCAGGCAGTACCGGTCGGGTGTCGATATCGAGATCGTCGTCGGGCGTCCCGATGCCCCGCGGTCGATTGCCAAGCACATCCGCGACTACCGGCTCCAGCTCTATGCCTCGCAGGACTACATCTCCTCGCATCCGATGCCGCAGACGCTGAATGATCTGGCCGACCACCGGATGGTCTACTACATCGAGAATTCGCTGCGGGTCGATGATCTCGACGAGGCGGCCGATGCCCTTCCCCGTGGGACAGGCTTCTTCCGGTCCACCTCGGTGCATGCGCATGTGCTCGCGACCTCGCACGGGGCCGGGATCGGCATCCTGCCGGACTTCCTCGCCCACGGCAATTCGCGCCTCGTGCAGGTGCTGCCGGAGCTGTTCTCCAAGAAGGTGTCCTATTGGGCCTCGGTCCGTCACGAGTCCCTGCGCAACGCCGGAGTCCGCAAAGTCCTAGAATCCCTCTAATTGCTACCCGACGGCG
>NZ_JAJB01000061.1:0-26630 GCF_000583215.1 Brevibacterium sp. VCM10 | reverse complement strand
CCTCAACGCCGGCCGCGTCCGCGGAGTGGTGACGACCACCGGCGCCGAGGCGTCCCTGTCCGTCGCCCGCATCGTCTCCGTACACCCCTCCCCCTAATTGCTACCTGACGGGGGCCCAGCAACCTGGCGCCAGGTTGCTGGGCCCCCGTCAGGTAGCTCGGAGCGGGAACAATCGGGGTGATGGACGTGTTGTGTCCTCTGGTGTCATCACACTTCGGGAAGGGAATTATTGAATGAATGGTCCGTTGATCGTGCAGTCCGATCGGACTGTGCTGCTCGAATCGGGACATCCGCAGGCCGTCGAGGCGGCCGTGGCGATCGCCCCGTTCGCGCAGCTGTCGCGGACCCCGGAGTACATCCACACCTATGAGATCACCCCGCTGGGACTGTGGAACGCGCGCGCCAGCGGCCATGATGCCGAATCCGTCGTCGATGTGCTCCTCGAATTCGCGAAGTATCCGGTCCCGCATGAGCTCCTCGTCGACATCGTCGACATCATGGACCGGTTCGGTGTGCTCACCCTCATCGACCACCCGATCCACGGACTGACCCTGACCTCGACGGAGACGGGACTGCTAGATGAGCTCGTCGGTCAGCCCGATCTCGTCGGCAAGTTCGGCAAACGCATCGATGCCGAATCCGTCCTCGTCCACCCTTCCGAGCGCGGCGAGCTCAAACACGCACTGCTGCAGCTGGGACACCCGGTGTCCGACCACGCCGGTTATGTCGACGGCGAAGCCCACGAGATCTCACTGTCCGATGATGCCCATGGCGGTCAATGGCATCTGCGCGACTATCAGAGGCAGGCGATCGATCAGTCGCTGTCCGGTGAGTCCGGGGTCGTCGTTCTGCCGTGCGGTGCCGGGAAGACGGTCGTCGGCGTCGCCACCATGTCGCGGGTGCAGACGACGACGCTCATCCTCGTGACGAACTCGGTCTCGGCGAAGCAGTGGAAGGACGAGATCCTGCGCCGCACCACCCTGACCGAAGACGAAGTCGGCGAATATTCGGGATCGACGAAGGAGATCCGCCCGATCACCATCGCCACGTATCAGGTGCTCACCACCCGGAGGAAGGGCTCGTACCTCCACCTCGAACTCCTCGACGCCAAGGACTGGGGCCTGGTCATCTACGACGAGGTGCACCTCCTGCCGGCGCCGATCTTCCGGCTGACCGCAAGCCTGCAGGCGCGTCGTCGCCTCGGCCTGACCGCAACTCTGGTGCGCGAGGACGGACGCGAGGACGAGGTGTTCTCCCTCATCGGACCCAAGCAGTACGAAGTGCCGTGGAAGGAGCTCGAACGGCTCGGGTATATCGCCTCGGCGACCTGTCATGAAGTCCGCGTCCGCCTCGACGGCGGAACTCGAACTGCGTATGCCCGCGCCGACGGAGAGGACCGATACCGGCTGGCGGCGACGTCGGATGCGAAGCTGCCGATCGTGTCCGAACTCGTCGCCGATCATCCGGATGCGCAGATCCTCGTCATCGGTCAGTATCTCGATCAGCTCGAGGAGATCGGAGCCGAACTCGGTGCGCCCGTGCTCACCGGGCAGACCCCTGAATCGGTGCGCCAGGAGCTCTTCCGCGAGTTCCGGTCCGGGGAGATCCCCGTGCTCGTGGTCTCGAAGGTCGCGAACTTCTCCGTGGATCTGCCGGCCGCCTCGGTGGCAATCCAGGTCTCCGGAGCCTTCGGATCCCGGCAGGAGGAGGCCCAGCGCCTCGGGCGGATTCTGCGCCCGAAGGAAGACCAGGGGTCGGCCACGTTCTACACGGTCGTCGCCGCCGACACCGTCGATGAGCACTTCGCCGCTCAGCGCCGCCGCTTCCTCACCGAACAGGGCTACAGCTACAGCATCGAAGTCCGCTGACTCCCCTCAATTGCTACCTGACGGGGGCCCAGCAACCTGGCGCGAGGTTGCTGGGCCCCCGTCAGGTAGTAATTACGTAGTAATAAGGGTGTCTGCGTCGGAGGTGACGACGACCTCACGGCGGGCGACGCGGCGGGCGAGGCGGGATTCGCCCCACTTGATGAAGCCGACGCCGCCGAGGATGAAGACTCCGCCGAAGAGCTGGATCGGGGCAGGCATCTCGAAGAGGACCAGCCAGGCGACGATGACGGAGAACGGCACCTCGACGAGGTTGACGAACGATCCGACCGTCGCCCCGACATAGCGCAGACCGAGGATCCCGGTGATGTACGCGCCGACGGTGAAGACGACGATCATCGCCATCGGCACGACCCACGACATCGGCACCCCGCCGAAGTCGACGTCTTCAGTCACAGCGTTCCACGGCATGACCCCGACGAGCACGATGACCGACATCGCCAGCGCCCCGATGCCCATGCCCAGACCGGTCAGCGCGACCGGAGGGATCGTGATCGTGTCCTTCGCCGAGACGAGGAAGTAGCTGGCCAGGCAGACCGCGGCGGCCATGGCCATGACCACGCCGAGAATGCTGATCGACGATCCGCGCAGGTTGAGCACGAGCAGGAGCCCGATCATCGAGACGACGACCCCGATGAACGTCACCGTCGCCGGCCGCGTCCGTGTCCGCGCCCAGATCCAGAAGACGATGAGCATCGGCGCAGTCATCTCCAGCAGCAGCGCCACGGCCACGGTGAGGTGTTCGACGGCGACGAAGTAGAACCCCTGAACGCCGGCCATCGAGACCAGGCCGTAGGTGACAACGGTGCGCCAGTGCGTGAGCACTTCGCCCCAGCGTCCGCGCAGGGCAATGAGGGTGGGGATGAGCAGCAGGACCGCGGATCCGGCCAGGCGGATGAGCACCACCGCGCCCGGCGTCCACCCGACCTGGTACATCGTCTTCGCGATCGGCCCCGACACCGCGAAGAAGAATGCGGAGGCAAGAGTGAGCAGGAACCCTGCGATGACGGTGCGATTCATTCTTGACCTCCTGATGTGGTGAAACGGTGAGTGGCGCACGAGGACAGACGTCCCCGAGGTGGTGGTGCGGTGTTGAGTTGATGGTGCGGTGACGGATCATTCCCTCGCCGAGGCGACCCGACGATGGTCAGATCCCCTCACCGAGGTGGCCCGACGTCGACATCGGCGTGACCGATTCGTCGTTCTGCCGGGTCTGCACATCGTCGGGTCGAGCAGCGCCTCGGCATGCCCTGCGAGATGTCCGATTTCAGTATCGACCTCGGAACTGAAATGGGTCAAGTGCATTTTGGTCCTTACATGCTGTGGCAGAATGGTATTCACCATGGCCTTCATCTACGACATTCGCGCGAACCTCACGATGCTCGTCGACCTCCTCAACACCTCCGGCGACATCACCGATGGCGGCGACGAGCTGACGACGACCGCGAAACTCCGCGAGTTCGCGGCCCGGCACGACTTCTCCGGCCCCTTGACCGCCACCAAAAGCGATGTCGATGAGACCCTCGAACTGCGCCGCAGATTCGCCGCAGCCCTGGATGCGAGCATCGATGCCGAGACCGCCGACGAGTTCGAAGCGGGCACGATCGCCGTCGTCGATGAGATCAATCTCACACTGAGTGACTCGGGGTCTGTGCCGCAATTGGTCAAACACGACCACTGGGACTGGCACCTGCACGCCACCGGCACTCACGCCAGCCTGGCCGACCGAGTGGCCGCCGATGTCGCCCTGGTCCTCATCGACCTCATCCGCTCCGGGGACCTCGACCGACTCGGACGCTGCGCCGCCGAGCACTGCCGCGCCTATCTGGCCGACTTCAGCCGCAATCGTTCGAAGCGCTTCTGCGACACCGGCAGCTGCGCCACCCGCACGCACGTCGCGGCCTTCCGCGCCCGTCACTCCGACGCCGACTCCCACAACTGACCCGAGGAGCCGCCCATGTCACTTCAGCCCTTGCGCATCACAGCCGGACGCAAGCTCGCCGCCGGCATTGCAGGCATCATCACCATGTCGGCCACGCTGACGTCGGGCTTCGCCATCATGCTGTTCGTCTTCCTCCCCACCGGCGTCGGCGGAGAGCTGACTGAGAAGCTCTTTTTCCTCGCCCTCGCCACCACCACGGCCATCTTCTCCGTCATCTTCAGCCACGCACTCATGCGCGCCGCTCTCGGTCGAATCCGCACCGGCGGAGGTCTCACTCGCTTCTTCCGGTATCAGCTGGCAGCACTCGGGTGCGGCGGCGGACTCGGCCTCGGCTTCGTCCCCGCCGCGACCGACGCCGCGACTGCCTGGTGGGTCGTGGCCATTGCCACCGGCGCCGGACTCATCGCCGTCTCCCTGCTCGCATTCCGTAGGGCCCGGTATCCGATTCTCGACCGCCCTCCCTACCCCAATGCAGCCTTGGCCGAAGGCAGCGTTATCGACTACTGGTCCGGCTCCTCGGCAAGAGCACCGAGCCTGGCCGTGGTTCACTTCGTCGACAACAAGGGCCGGGACCGCTGGGCCCGTCACCTCGTCCAGCAGGACCCGTCACTACGAGGCACTATCGGTCAGGTGATCTATGACCGCCACCGCCCCGAGCGGATTCAGCGCTTCGCCGTCACCCAGCAGCTCTTCGACCTCCGCCCACCGCGTGAGATCCGAGAGAATCCGACATCCCGGTCGGGCACCGTCTTCCCGATGCCACCCGCCCCTCGCCCGCCGCACCCACGCTGACCGAACCCGCCCTACCCACACCCGCCTCGGCGAACATTTCTGAATACAAACTGATCGCAGCCGCATATTTCACTGAAATCGGGCTTCCTTTTCTGAGAACGACAGCCCGATCCGGAGTCCAAAACGACTTTCCTGAGAGTTTTTCAGTGGCGCACATCACATTCGCATTCAGCTACTCTCCAGCTAACTCCCAGACACGGGTCTCAGACTGGATTCATGACTACAGCACAGAACGACATCGACATCGAAGCCACCCTGCTCGTTGTCGATGATGAGCCCAATATCCGCGAACTCCTGTCCACCAGTCTCCGCTTCGCCGGATTCGACGTCGTCTCCGCTGCCAACGGTGCCGAGGCGCTGCGTCTGGCCGAGCAGACCGACATCGACCTCCTCGTCCTCGACGTCATGCTCCCGGACATGGACGGCTTCACCGTCACCCGCCGTCTGCGCCAGATCGGCATGAACGCCCCCGTCGTGTTCCTCACCGCCCGTGATGACACCTCGGACAAGATCACCGGTCTGACCGTCGGCGGCGACGACTATGTGACGAAGCCCTTCAGCCTCGAAGAGGTCGTCGCACGCATCCGCGCCGTCCTCCGCCGCACCCGCAATCTCGAGGACGAAGAGAACGCCGTCATCGTGGCGGGCGACCTCGAACTCGACGACGACACCCACGAGGTCCGCCGCTCCGGCATCCTCATCGACCTCTCCCCCACCGAATTCAAGCTGCTGCGCTACCTCATGCTCAACACGAACCGCGTCCTGTCGAAGTCGCAGATCCTCGACCATGTGTGGGAGTACGACTTCGGCGGCGACACCGGAATCGTCGAGTCCTATATCTCCTACCTGCGCCGCAAGATCGACGTCACTCCGGAGACGGATGCCGCCGGCCACCCCGTCGAGATGGAGTGGACGCCGATGATCCAGACCAAGCGCGGGGTCGGCTACATGCTGCGCACACCGGAATCCAAGTAGTCGTCCATGCAAGGACGATAGATTACATACGTGCCGATAGAATCCCGTCCCTCCCGTCCCGGCTTCTGGGAAGAATGGTCTCTGACCACCAAGCTGCTGGCCATCATGATGCTGCTCATGCTGCTCGTCCTCACGGGGACGAGCGCGTGGGTGTTGGAGAACCTGCGCGACAGCCTCGTCCAGCGCACCGATGAGCGACTCATCAGCGCCTCGGAGACCCTGGCGAAGCAGGCCTACCAAGATGTGTTCCAACCGGCCGAACTCCAGTCCGGGGACGATGACGCCGAGGAGGCGCCGTCGTCGACGACGATCGATTCGAATTCCTGGGATCAGCTCAAGAGCCTGCTGCCGGGAGGGTTCTATGTGCAGTTCTACGACACGAACGGGGATCCGATCCGCGACCCCGTCGCTCCGGAGCCGCAGAACCATCCGATCCTGCCGAAGATCGATGAGAAGGAAGTCTATTCCCGCGGCGGCGAGCCCTTCACTGTCGCCGGAACGAGTTCGCAGTGGCGGGCGCGGGCGATGAAGGTGAAGAACACCGACGTGCTCGTGTCCATCGCGGTGCCCTTCGACCGCGAGGTCGACAACATCAACGAGCGAGCCAGGAACACGATGATCGGCATCGGCCTGCTGGCCCTGGCGATGGTCGCCGGAGTCGGCTATTGGGCGATCAACAACACGTTCCGACCGCTGCGCGATATCGAGAAGACCGCATCGCGCATCGCCGCCGGCGACCTGTCCCAACGTGTGCCCAGCTATCCGCGCAACACGGAGCTCGGACGTCTGTCGGCGGCGCTGAATACGATGCTCGGCCGCATCGAGGACTCCTTCGACGGGCAGACTCGGTCGGAGAAGCGCATCCGCCAGTTCGTCTCCGATGCCTCCCACGAGCTGCGGACTCCCCTGGTCACGATCCGCGGATATGCGGAGCTGTACCGGCAGGGTGCGATCACGAAGTCCGATGACATCGCCAACGCGATGGAGCGGATGGAGTCCGAGGCCAAGCGCATGGGCGTCCTCGTCGACGATCTCGTCGTCCTCGCCCGCCTCGACGAGCAGCGTGCCGCCGAGATCGGTCCGATCGACCTCCACAAGGTCGTCCGCGATGCCGCCGCCGATGCCGCGGCACAGGCCCCGGACCGCGATATCAGCTTCATCGGACTCGATGGTGAGGATGCTCAGCCGGTGCCGATGATCCGCGGTTCCGAGTCGAAGATCCGCCAGGTCATCGTCAACCTCGCCGGCAATGCCGTGCGCCATACGCCCGAGCACACCGCAATCGAATTCGCCGTCGGCGTCGTCGGCCTCCCCGAACAGGTCGACCCGGACTCTGCGGACACCGGCGAGATCCGTGAGGGCGGCACTCGCGGTCACAACGGTCGAAACGGTGGGAAGAACGGCGCGAAGGACAAACTGCGTGAGCGCGGGTTCGTCACCGGTGGAGTCCGGATATTCCGCCGAGGCGACTCTGCCGGAAACGATCAGGCCGACACCCAGCCCACCCCGCCGACCGGACCTCAGCCCGGGGAACAGACAGACCCACAGGGCACTGCGCAGACGGACCTGCCGACCGGTCCGGAACCCGACCAGCAGTCGAAGGATCGGGCCGAGGGCTCCGAGGCGGCCAACATCGTCCCCGACGTCACCGCCGCCGGGTCGATCACGGTCGATGAGTCGCTGCGCGGATTCCCCAACGGCCGGGTCCGCTTCGAGGTCAGGGATCATGGCGACGGAATCGACCCCGAGGTGGTTCCGCGCATCTTCGAGCGCTTCTACCGTCTCGATGTGTCCCGGACCAGGGACACCGGCGGTTCGGGGCTCGGGCTGTCGATCGTCAAGGCGATCGTGGAGAACCACCATGGTGCGATCTCCGTCCACGAAACTCCGGGCGGCGGTGCGACGTTCCGCATCGACCTGCCCATCTCCGACAACGGCGACACCACTGCGGACACGCGAAAGGATGAGCGATGAACGAGAACAACGACTCCCAGGATCCGAATGAGGTGTCCCGCAGCGCCCGATCGGACGATCAGACTCCGCGCCCGTCGGCGAATCAGCACAGCGGTTCCGCCGCCGAGGGGCGTCGCAGCCCGTCGGCCGGGGGCTACCGCGGGTCCGGTGCCGAGGTTCCGCGCACCTTCCCCTCTCAGTCCAACGGCCCTGCCCGGGTCAGTCCACCGGTCGCACCCCCGGAAAGGCGCCCGGATGTGCCGCCGACTCAGGCACAGAACCCTGTGGACGGTTCCCCTCACCGAGGAGGCTCCCCCTCCCAGCCGTCCTCCCCCTACCAGCCCGGTAGGCAGCAGGCCGGGCAGGCCGGCGGGCAACAGCCAACCGGTCAGCCGGGCCGGCCGGGCCAGCCGGGCCAGCCGGGTCAGCAGGGACAGCCCCAGCAGACGTCGCCGTATCCACCGAACGGGCAGCAGTCAGCTCCGTATCAGCCGGGCAGCCAACAGCAGGCAGGTCAGCCGGGCCAGCACGGGCATCACAGCGCCCAGGGCAATTTCGGCGACCAGTCGCAGCCGGATCGGCAGAATGTCCAGCCGACTCAGCCTCAACACCAACCCCCGCACGGTCAGCCTCAGCAGGGCGGGTCCCCGGGCCACGACGGCGGCACCCAACCGTATCCGGGGCAGCACGGTGGGTCCCAGTCGTATCCGGGGCAGCACGGTGGGTCCCAGTCGTATCCGGGGCAGCAGAACGGGCCCGGCCAGCAGAACTCTCCGGGCCAGCCGACCGGTTCGAACTCCTATTCCGCGGTGCCCGCGCCGGGTCCCTATTCTTCGGAATCCGCGGCCGTCGGTTCACAGCCCGGACCGGGAGGACCGGCAGGACCCGGTGGGCCGGTCGGACCCGGTGGACCCGGTGGGCCGTACGGACCGGACGGGTTCGGTCCGTACGGAGCTCAGCAGCCGCCTCGGCGAGAGAAGAAGGGACCCGGTTGGGGCGCGACGATCGCGATCGGACTGGTAGCTGCCCTCCTCGGTGGGGCTCTCGCGTTCGGCGGGAACTATGCGCTCTCATCGCTGCAGGAAGATGAGCCGCGCAAGGTCGCCGAGGAGACGATCGAGACACCGGACTGGACGCAGGTCGCTGAGAAGACCTCGGACAGTGTGATGTCGATCCAGGTCGGCACAGGCGGTCAGGTCCAGGGACTCGGCTCGGGCGCGTTGTACGACGATCAGGGCCACGTCATCACGAACAACCACGTCGTCGCACCGGCGGACACCCCCGACGGCGAGATCGCCGTGACCATGAAGAACGGTGAGACGACGGAAGCGAAGATCGTCGGCCGTGATCCCTCGACCGATATCGCCGTCATCAAGCTCGAGCAGGTGCCCGACGGTGTGAAACCGCTGGTCATCGGCGATTCGAAGAAGCTGAGCGTGGGCGACCCGGTGATGGCCCTGGGCAACCCCCTCGGCCTGGCCGACTCCGTGACCACCGGCATCGTCTCCGCGCTCGACCGCCCGGTGTCGACGGAGAACATCGGCGAGGATGCGACCTCGCAGGAGAAGGAGATGACGATCACGAACGCCATCCAGACGGATGCGGCGATCAACCCCGGCAACTCGGGTGGACCGCTGGTCAACGGCGATGGCGAGTTCATCGGAGTGAACTCGGCGGCGGCATCGCTGAGTCAGGGCGAGGGAGGACAGTCCGGATCGATCGGCATCGGGTTCGCGATCCCCGCGAACCAGGCCGTGATGATCGCCGATCAGCTCATCTCCTCCGGCAAGGCCCAGCATCCGTTCCTCGGCATCACCCTCACCGACGGGCACATCAACAGCGGCGGCATCAGCCGCGGCAGCGCCAAGGTGCAGTCCGTGGCCGGCGGATCCCCGGCGGACAAGGCCGGACTCAAGGATGGAGACGACATCGTCGAGGTGGCCGGAACCAAGGTGAACAACGCCATCGCCCTGCGCGCCCTCGTCCGCGCGCAGCCGGTGAACACTCCGGTCGAGGTCACCGTTGTCCGCGGAGGGAAGGAACAGAAGCTCGACGTCACGCTCGTGCTGCAGTAGGTGCGCGGCTGACCCGTCGACGACTCGCGCGAGTGCGCACTCACGCGCCGGCGCACTCCCGCACCGGCGCACTCCCGAGTCAGCGACTCATGCGTCAGAGCCTGGGGACACTGCCGCGACTGCGCCACCTGGAGGGTGTGGACAGCCGAACGCTGTCCACACCCTCTTTCCGTGCCCTTCCGGTCTTCGCCTCCTGCCGTCGACACTGATCTCGTCTCGCCCGACCGTGGCGGGGCGATCCTGACCAAGAGGAGTGATGATGAGTTTCGAAGTCGACGCCGAACGCGTCCAGTCCGCCGCCACCGCCGCTGCGAACACCTCCCGCAACCTCGTGTCCGAATCCGACACGATGATGCGCAATCTGCTCGCCCTCCAGGAATGCTGGCGCGGCAGTGCGGCACAGAACTTCCAGGCCGTGGTCAACCAGTGGGAACGTGCGCAGAAGCAGCTCATGGAATCGCTCAACTCCGTCCACGGTGCGCTCCATACTGCTGCCCGGCAGTACTCCGAAGTCGAGGCGGCGAACTCGCGGCTCTTCGCCCCCTGACCCGATCGAGTCCCACCCGCCGAGGGTCACAGGCCCCGGTCGCGCATCCCCCGAGATACAGCGGCCGGGATCTGTCTGTTCTCGTAGTCGGCGTCTGGCAAACTATCAGCCTTTCTCAGTAGACTTGAGAACGATAGTTCGCGGCGGTGTTGGCCAAGAATCTCCGGACCGGAGTGGATCGGGTTGGCAGCGTCGGGTCAAACCAATGCAGGAGTCGACTACGGATGAGTATCTTCCAACGGATCGCGACGATCTTCGGTGCCAAGGCCAACAAAGCTCTGGACAAGGCCGAGAACCCCAACGAAACCCTTGACTATTCGTACCAGAAGCAGTTGGAGCTGCTGCAGAAGGTCCGTAGAGGTGTTGCCGATGTCGCCACCAGCCGCAAGCGCCTCGAGCTGCAGATCAACCAGCTCGAACAGCAGCAGAACAAGCTCTCCGGTCAGGCCGAGAAGGCCATGCAGATCGGTCGCGAGGACCTCGCCCGCGAGGCTCTGACCCGCAAGTCCGGACTGACCCAGCAGATCACCGACCTGCAGACCCAGCACGAGGGACTGCAGGGTGAGGAGCAGAAGCTCACCCTCGCCTCGCAGCGCCTCCAGGCCAAGGTCGACGCCTTCCGGACGAAGAAGGAGACGCTGAAGGCCACGTACAACGCCGCCGACGCACAGTCCAAGATCGGCGAGGCGTTCTCGGGCATCTCGGAAGAGCTCGGCGACGTCGGACTCGCCGTCCAGCGCGCCGAGGACAAGACCGCGAATCTGCAGGCGCGCGCCGGGGCCGTCGATGAGCTTCTCGCCTCGGGTGCCCTCGACGATGTCACAGGAACCCAGAAAGACGACATCACCGCCCAGCTCGACTCCCTCTCCAGCGAAAATGATGTGGAGATGGAACTCCAGCGGATGCGCGAGTCCCTGCCTGCCGGTTCCGAGGCGAAGGACCAGAAGTCGCTCGAAGGTGAGGATCAGCAATGATCATCCGCATCATGGGCGAAGGTCAGTTCGACGTCGCCGACGTCGACCAGGACCTGCTGCAGAAGTACGACAACCAGGTCGAAGACGCCGTCAATGCCGGAGACGAGGAAGCAGTGCGGACCGCGCTGACGTCCCTGCACGACTACGTCACGGCCAACGGCCAGCCGGTCGCCGATGACTACCTCGGGTCCTCCGACGTCGTCATTCCGTTCGCCGACGCCACCCTGGCCGAGATCGCCGAACTGCTCACCGGCGAGGGTTTCATCCCGGACCCGGCCTGAAACCACAGAGTACCGAAATGCACCCGGCCCATTGTCTTCGACAGTGGGCCGGTTCTGCCACTGCCAGAGAGGAACCACGATGAAGAACCGCTTCGTCAAAGACAACGGCCTGACCATGCGGATGGGATGGACGATCTTCCTCAACGGCCTCATCTATGTCGTGCTCATCCTCGCGATCTGGTGGATCGTCGGGCAGAGCGTCGGCGGAGTCATCATCGCCGTCCTCATCAGCGCCGGCGCGTTCTTCTTCCAGTGGTACTTCTCCGACAAGATCGCCATGCGTGCGATGGGCGGCCGGGAGGTCTCCCCCGAGGAGGCTCCGGAGCTGCATACGATCATCGACCGACTCTGCCAGCTGGCCGATGCGCCGAAACCCCGCGTGGCCGTCTCGAATTCTCCGATCCCCAATGCCTTCGCCACCGGTCGTTCCCCCGAACGCTCGGTGGTGTGCGTGACCCGTGGTCTGCTCGAGAAGCTCGACCGCGATGAAGTCGAGGTCGTCCTCGCCCACGAGCTCTCCCACGTCGCCCACCGCGACGTGACTGTGATGACCGTCGCCGGCGTCACCGGAGTCGTCGCCGCACTGATGATGCGCGCCGGGTACTACATGAGCTTCGGTCGGTCGAACAACAATAACAACGGCATTCCGATCCAGCTGCTGTTCATCCTCGTCGGAGCCGTCGTCTACGGTCTCTCGTTCGTCCTCATCCGCGCGCTGTCGCGATATCGTGAGCTGGCCGCCGACCGTGCGGCAGCCATCCTCACCGGCGCCCCGTCGACCCTGGCCTCGGCGCTGACGAAGCTGAGCGGGGACATGGCCAAGATTCCGGAGAAGGACCTGCGGTCGTCCGCCTCGGCGAATCACCTGGCCCTGATCCCCGCCATCAGCGGAAAGGCCGCATTCGGCCAGCTCTTCTCCACCCACCCCTCGCTCGAGAAGCGCCTGGATCAGTTGGCGAAGATCTCCGCCCAGCTCTCCCGGCCAGAGTGAGCATCCACCGCACCCTTTGAACTGCGCATCACCGAATTAGGAGCTCCATGGGATTCTTCGACGCACTGCTCGGCCGGTCCAAACCGAAACGGGCCAACCTCGACGACCTCTTCGCCCTGCCGCCGGCGGCGCTGACGCTGCAGGCGGCGACCGGCTTCACTCCCACGGGCGTCGGAGCCGTCGCGTTCCGCCAGGTCGAGGGGGCCGCATTCCAGTCCGCCGAGTCCGAAAGCGTCGCCCTCATCGGTTCCGACCCGGCCGCCTCGGTGCGGCAGGAGAACGACGGCTTCGGGTTCACCTGGCAGGTCGTGGCCGATGGGAACGCCGAGGTGGTCAACCTCGTCACGAACATCCACGCCGTGAACTCGGCGCTGGTCAATCAGGGCTTCGACACGATGCTGCTGTGCACGACCGTGTACTTCGTCCATCCCGATGGACGTCGAATGGCGTTGGTCTACCAATACAAGCGCGGAACCTTCTACCCGTTCGTGCAGTCTGGACCGAAGCAGCGGGACAACCCCCTGGAGATCCAGGTCAAGGGTGTCCTCTCCGGCGAGCTGCCGTTCGAGGAGGACACGTCGAACTGGTCGGCGCTGTGGGATGCCCCGGGCATGAACGACACCCCGGGTGCCCCCGAGCTGCGGTAGGCATATCAGTCCGGGCGACAGGCATGTCAGTCCGGACAGACGAGTGGAGGGCGTCCCCGCGGGAACGCCCTCCAATCGTATCTGAGACTGTCAGCCTTCTTCGGCGGCCACCTCGATGACTTCGCCGAGGGCTTCGATGCGGTCGCCCGGACGGATCGTGGCACCACGGCGAGTCTCGACCTCGCCGTTGACGCTGACCTCGCCGTCGGCGATCATGTCCTTGGCCATGGCGCCGTGTTCGGCGATTCCGTGGAGTTTGAGCAGCTGGCCGAGCCTGATCGACTCGCCGCGGATCTCGATCGTGTCCATCAGAACAGGTCTCCGAATCCGTCGAACAGGCCGCCGCCGTCACCGCCGTCGCCTCCGAAGAAGCCACCGCCGTCGCCGCCGATGTCTCCGCCTGCGTCTCCACCGGCGTCGCCCATATCGCCTCCGTAGGCACCGTCCCAGCCGCCGCCCATTCCGCCGAACATCATGGCACCCATGAGGACGCCGGGCAGCAGGCCGGAACCGGCGTAGGAGTTGAAGTAGCCGCGGTTGTATTCGGCGTAGGCCGGTCCGGCCTCCCAGTAGGCGCGACGGGTGTGTCCGTCTCCGGTCACGACCTTGCGCACCAGCGGATCAGCACCGACGGCGACGCGTTCGGCGTCGGCGGCGCACACGGGAACCGGGCGCAGCTGACCGCCGGCCGGAGCCCAGTCGATGTCTTCGACCGAGGGTCCGTGCTGGGGGTTGAAGAAGCAGGGCGGACGACGCACCGGCAGGGGTTTGCCTTCGACCCGGGCGCGAACGCACTTGGCGGCGTAACGGCCGTCTTCGAGCGCCTCGGTGACGTGACGGATGTCAGCGGGTTCGGAGACCTTCTCGAGCGTCTCCTTGGCCACATCGTACGAGTCGAGCGCCTGCTTGTAGTCCTGCGCTCCGCCCGTGTCGAGGTCGACTCCCGCGGTGATGACGTCGAGGTCGGCGACTTCCTCGCCGAACGAGGTGACGTCCTCTTCAGCGGTCTTCTTCACCTGCTGAAGTTCGGCGGCGTGCAATTCCTGCTGCCGCTTCTTCTCCTTGCGGTGGCCGATGAAGAAGACGGCCCCGAGAACTACGAGCAGCAACAGAAATACTTCAGTCACGATCCATGCCTCCCAGGCTAGCTTTGTCCTCGAACAGTATGCCCGATGAAACTGACAGGCGTCTGAGCCTGTGCCCCACATCTGCTCAGTTCCAGGCGATCAGCGACGCAGTCGCAGACCATCGACGACAACTCAATCCTCAATCCCAAGCCATCGACGACAAGTCAATCCCAGGCCATCGACGACGGCGCAGCTGCAGGCGCTCAACATCCGGTGCGCGCCGGTCATGTGACACCGTCGCTCGTCCCATGGGCGACCGCCTCACACAAGCCCCAGGAAGCCCTTGACCAAGGCCGCGATTCCGCCGCCGAATGCGAGGACGAGCATCCCGATCCGCGCGACGCCGACGTCGATGTGACGGGCCAGCCGATCACCGCCGAGGAGGCCGGCAACGAGGACGAGACCGAGCCCGGCCCAGACTCCGATCTCCAGATGTGGCCAGGCCCCTCCGTCGACGACCACTTTCATCACCACCGCCGAGACGTTCCCGACGACGAGGAACGGCTGCAGGGTGGCCGCGAACGACCGCTGCTCCCAGTTCGTCAGCACAGCGTAGGCGCTCACCGCCGGTCCCCCGGCGCCGGCTGCCGCCGACATCGCCCCGGAGAAGAGTCCGGCCGTCATCCGTGTGCCGAAGTTCGCGGGAATCGACCGGCCCAGCTTCCCCAAGGTCAGTGAACTGATGAGGGAGACGATGATGAGTGCGCCGAT
This sequence comes from Brevibacterium sp. VCM10, assembly GCF_000583215.1. Classification (NCBI taxonomy): domain Bacteria; kingdom Bacillati; phylum Actinomycetota; class Actinomycetes; order Micrococcales; family Brevibacteriaceae; genus Brevibacterium; species Brevibacterium sp. VCM10. The sequence continues at coordinate 11,729 of NZ_JAJB01000061.1, read as the reverse complement.
GAGGATCTGCAGCGGTGGAGTGGGCATCGACGACGAGAGAAGCGCGCCGGCGACGGCGCCGATCACCGCGCCCAAGGCAAGGTGTCGGAACGGCGGCCATGCCACCTCGGCGAAGGTGCGGACGAAGACGGAGAATGAGGCGACGATTCCGCAGATGTTGACGAGGATGACGCCGCTGAACGGATCGAGGAGGAGCACGAGGAAGGGACCGCTGACCAGGCCGAATCCCATCCCGGTGACGCGTTGGGACAATGCGCCGAGGAACACGGCGAAGAAGATGAGCACGACGACGGGTTCCACGCGGTCGAGTCTAGTCCAGCCCGATTCCCGGCTGATCCTCAGTCTCACCGCTGACCGCGGGGTTAGAGTATTCACCATGAACGCCAGTGAACTATGGTCGAGGTTCAGCGCAGATCCGCGATCGTATGGGCAGGTCCGGGCATCGGATGCCGATCGCGCGGTCGTCAGTGATGTCCTCTCCGAGGCCTATGCCCGCGGCCAGCTCGACGCCGACGAGTTCGACGAACGCACCGAGGCGGCCGCGACGGTCAAAACCCTCGGTGAGATCCCAGCGCTGATCGACGACCTCGTCCTTGCCGATCCGGCCGAGGTCGAACCGGACCGGCTCGATGATGCTGGACGCGCCCAGGCACTGGCGCGGCTCGCGGAAGATCGGGTGCCGATCACGCCGGAGCAGATCGATGCTGCGGCGCAGAAGTACTACCGGGATCGGGTGCGCCAGTCACTGCTCGGTGCCGTCGCGGGTCCGGTCGGGATCGTGCTGGCGATCTGGGCGATCACGTCGATCGCGCGCGGTGAGTTCATCTTCTTCTGGCCGATCTTCGTCATCGTGCCCATGCTGTTCGGCGGGTTGGGGCGCATCGCGCACAAGGACGAGATCATCCGCAATCGGAAGAAGGAGCTCACGCGTCGGGCCCGGGCGCACCTCGGCGATGCCGAGGCCCAACGACAGCTCGACGACGGCGAGCATCCCGAACGAGATTATGAAGCCGACTTCGGTACGGGCTTGCAGCCGCCGCATCCGTCCCACCCGCCGTACTCTCCCGGGCAGAATTCCCGCCGCGATGAGAGGGACCAGGGGCGGGGGCAGCGCCGTCATCCCCGCGACAACCCCTGGGACTGAGCGCTGACGTCCACGGTCGGTTCCGTTCTGAATTGGCTCAGGTTGGTTCGGTTATAGCTCAGGCCCGACCTGTCCAGTTCCGGCTCAGGCCTGGAAGATCCTCATCTGGCCGAACGCCTGCGCCTTGTGCGTGGTGAACCACATGGTGTGGGAGAAGTGCTTCAGGTCGTCGCCGTCCGCCTCGGCCTGCCAGTATCCCCACGCCGCAGCGGCCTTGCCGTGAGTGATCGCCGCTTCGAGGTGACCGACCTCCGGCGAATGCGCGGACAGCTGCAGCAGCGCCTCGACGACGGCTTCCCGGCCCGTGTGGGTCTCGACGTCGGAGGGGTGGACGATCTGGAGGACGCAGTCGTCGGCTATCGCCTCGGTCAGCGCGTCTCGGTCGCCGTTGAAGAGGATTGTCTTCGAACGTTGCGACGAAGACATTCTTCGGACTGTTTCCGCAGGCATCGGTGCCGGTGAAGTTCATAGGCCCAGCCTATGCGGGTGGAGGATCCAGAACAACGGGTCGGCGGGCCGCCTCGGCGAAGATGGTCGCCGACTCACGACGGGCGGACACGTCCGCCTGAACGACCCGACCGTGGGGCCGGGACCCGAGACCCGGGAGCCGGGACCCGGGACCCGGGACCCGGGGGCCGGGACCCGGGCGCCGGGCGCCCGGGCGCGAAAACGGCCGTGCCGGCGCCCTTGCGGGCACCGGCACGGCCGATCGAACGAGCGGTGGCTATCAGAAGCCCATGCCGCCCATTCCACCCATGCCGTCCATGCCGGCAGCTGCGTCTGCACCTGCGGGGGCCTTTTCGGGCTTGTCGGCGACGACCGACTCGGTGGTGAGGAACAGACCGGCGATCGAGGCGGCGTTCTGCAGGGCAGAGCGGGTCACCTTGACCGGGTCGTTGATGCCGGCGGCCAGCAGATCCTCGTAGTCACCAGTTGCGGCGTTGAGACCGAATCCGGCTTCGAGGTTCGCGACCTTGTCGGCAACCACACCGGCTTCGAGGCCGGCGTTCGTGGCGATCTGCTTGAGCGGGGCTTCGATGGCAACCTTGACGATGTTGGCACCGGTGGCCTCGTCTCCGGAGAGTGCGAGGTCCGCGAATGCGGCCTTGCCCGCCTGGATGAGCGAGACGCCGCCACCGGCGACGATTCCCTCTTCCACAGCAGCCTTGGCGTTGCGCACGGCATCTTCGATGCGGTGCTTGGTTTCCTTGAGCTCAACCTCGGTGGCGGCTCCGGCCTTGATGACTGCAACACCGCCGGCCAGCTTGGCCAGACGTTCCTGCAGCTTCTCACGGTCGTAGTCGGAGTCCGAGTTCTCGATCTCGGCGCGGATCTGAGCGACCCGTCCGGCGATCTCCTCGGCGTCTCCTGCGCCCTCGACGATGGTGGTCTCGTCCTTGGTGATGACGACCTTGCGGGCGGTGCCCAGCAGGTCGGTGGTCACGCTGTCGAGCTTGAGTCCGACTTCCTCGGACACGACCTGGCCACCGGTGAGGATGGCGATGTCGGCGAGCTGAGCCTTGCGACGGTCACCGAAGCCCGGAGCCTTGACGGCCACGGACTTGAAGGTGCCCTTGAGCTTGTTCAGCACCAGGACGGCCAGGGCTTCGCCCTCGACGTCTTCGGCGATGATGAACAGCGGCTTGTTGGACTGCTGAACCTTCTCGAGGACGGGCAGCAGGTCCTTCACGTTCGAGATCTTGGAGTTGACGATGAGGATGTAGGGATCCTCAAGGACAGCTTCCTGGCGATCGGTGTCAGTGACGAAGTAACCGGAGATGTAGCCCTTGTCGAAGCGCATACCCTCGGTCAGTTCGAGTTCGAGTCCGAAGGTGTTGGACTCCTCGACGGTGACGACGCCTTCCTTGCCGACCTTGTCGATGGCCTCGGCGATCAGTTCACCGATGGCGGGATCTCCGGCGGAGATGCCTGCGGTGGCGGCGATCTGTTCCTTGGTCTCGATGTCGATGGCGTTGTTCAGCAGGACGTTCGTGACGGCCTCAACGGCCTTCTCGATGCCGCGCTTGAGGCTGAGCGGATCAGCACCGGCTGCCACGTTGCGCAGACCTTCGCGGACGAGAGCCTGTGCGAGCACGGTAGCGGTGGTGGTTCCGTCGCCTGCGACGTCGTCAGTCTTCTTGGCGACTTCCTTGACGAGCTCGGCGCCGATCTTCTCGTAGGGGTCCTCGAGTTCGATCTCCTTGGCAATGGAGACGCCATCGTTGGTGATGGTCGGTGCGCCCCACTGCTTTTCGAGCACGACATTGCGACCGCGGGGTCCAAGGGTCACCTTGACCGCGTCCGCAAGCTGGTTGAGGCCAGCTTCGAGTCCTCGACGAGCTTCTTCGTCGAATGCAATCATCTTTGCCATAGTGGCTTAGATCCTCCCTGATGGAGTGGAGTGGGAATCCAGAGCAGTCGTCAACGCCCGCGACGGCAGAGAGTGTGTCCGCATGTTCCATTCCACATATGGACCACGCTCTCGAGACGACTGGTGGGAACCCATCGGTTTTCACCAGTACTAGATTTAGCACTCTCCCCATGCGAGTGCAAATAATCATTGCCTGCCATGACGGGCACGCGGGGGGTGCGAGCCACGAGTTCTGGGCGCCGGAGGAAGGCGCAAAGGTCATTTCGGCCCAGCGCGAAACGCCTCTCGACCCGGCCAGTCTGCTCACGGCCCTATCAAAGTTGAGAAGCACGATTTCAAACATGTGCTGCTCAACCTAAACCGTGCCGCATCGAATCTCCCGCTCTGGCGGGCACTGCCGCGGCCGCTCCCCCGCACCCACGCTGGCACTCCCCCGCGGGCACTGAAAAGCGCCGAACAGTTGCCTGCTCGGCGCTTCCCCCGTGCGGTTGGTGCCGGTTGGCCCGAAGGCCGTTCCGACCACCCGCCGCAGCGGATCAGAAAACTGTGCTGACAGCAGCCAGTCTCAGAGGAGGGTGACGGACTCCGCCTGAGGACCCTTTTGTCCTTCTCCCACTTCGAACTGAACCTGCTGGCCCTCTTCGAGAGAGCGGTAGCCGTCCATCTGGATTGCGCTCCAGTGAACGAACACGTCCTGGTTGTCGCCTTCGAGGGTGATGAATCCGTAGCCCTTTTCAGCGTTGAACCACTTGACGGTACCTTGTGCCATTACTTCTCCATACAGTGCAGTGCCATTGAAATCCCGCATCGCAGCCGCTATCAGATGACCACACCTGAGATACGGAAGCTAGTAAAACTCAACTGACCCCGCGACTTCTCTCATTGACCTCTAGAGAATTATCTCGGTGAAGCACGAATAGAACACAAGGTGCTGTGCTTGCCTAGCTGTTGCAACTCTACCGCAGGCGCGCATCCCACCTCGAGCGGTTCAGCACTGTTATAGATTCGTTATCTAAGGATTTCTGCCCAGTTCACAGCGGGGATCGCAGCGAATGGAATCAGACCGTTCGGTCAGAAATTCGCCGAGGTGGCCGACCGTCCCATCCCCGACCGCAACCGAGGCGGCCGACTCATGACGGGCTCGCAGCCACATCGGTCGAGGCCGAACCGATCCGACCGACGCAGTCACATTGCCGCGCGGCCGAATCGCTTCGGATCACTCCGAGTCCCCGCCTGCGCTGGGCTCGGGTCCGCGATCGGCGATGTCCGAGCAGATGACGACGGTGATATCCGCTTCGAAGTCGGACGAGGCCTCCGTGGCCGAGACTCCCAACGATTCGGCGACGAGCTTGGCCTGCGAGGCGTTCTCCTCGCCGTTGTAGTACACGGTCGACACGGTGAGTGCGGTCGAGTAGTTTCCGACCTCGCCGAGCGTCCAGCCTTTCACTTCGACCGCCTCGGAGAACTTCTTCGCGGCGCCGGAGACGCCGGAGCCGTTAAGGACGTCGACGGTGATCGAGTCGTCTGCGACGCTGACCTCGCTCTCACTCGGTGAGGGTTCGGCCGATGCCGATTCGGAGGCCGGAGGATCGGCGATCTTCGATTCGGGGTTGCCCATCGAGGAGAAGATGATGTTGATGGCGGCCACGACCAGCAGGACCGCGACCAGGGCGAGGATGATGACCAGCGAGATGGCACCGACGTTCGACGACGCCGCGGATTCCTGTCGATGGGCACCGCTGCGCCGGCCGGGCTCGATCTCGTCGAATTCGTCGGTCATGTCTACCTCGAGACGCGGGCTTGGGCGCGTTCGCTCTGCCGCGTGCTGCGGATTCGGCGAAGGCGCTTGACCAGCATGGGGTCGCTGGCCAGTGCTGCAGGGTTGTCGAGAAGCGAGTTCAGTATCTGGAAGTAGCTGGTGGCAGACATGTCGAAGCGCTCACGGATCGCGTGATCCTTGGCTCCACCGTATTTCCACCACCGCCGCTCGAATTCCAAAACGGCCACCTCGAGCTCGCTCAGTTCTGAGGTGTCGTCATTCGGCGGCATAGATGTTGTGCTCCTTCGAGAGGTGTCTGTGCTTCTATATTATCGCCCGAACGACGGTACCGAAATTTCCGGCGCGCCGCCGCGGATGTGAGGTCGGTCCCCGAACGGCCCATGTCAGCCCCGCACCAACCGCATCACCCCGCCGCATGACACCGGATCGGTGACCGTGACGACGGGGTGAAGGGAACGACCTCCGCCGAGGCGGGGCCGCCCCGGCGGATCGAGTGACCCGATCTCGAGGATCGGACCGACCCCACATCCGACCGAGAGTGCGGGGCCGCCTCGGCGGAATCGGATCAGCGGATGCGGATGTTGACCTGCTTGATCTGGGTGAAGCCCTCGAGCATGCCCTCCAGCGAAGCCTCGCGTCCGAAACCGGAGGTCTTCATGCCGCCGTAGGACTGTCCGGCCAGCTGACCGCCGCCCTGGTTGACCTGGACCCAGCCGGATTCGATCCGGTTGGCCATGGTCAGGGCCGCGTCGACGTCCTTGGTGAAGACGAAGGCCGCGAGACCGAAGTCGGAGTCGTTGGCCATGTCGATGACCTCGTCGATGTCCTTCCACGGGATGACCGAGAGGACAGGGCCGAAGATCTCTTCGCGGCTGGTCTGCCAGTCGTTCTTCGCCTTCGAGAAGATCACCGGTGCGTGGTAGAAGCCGGGCTCGCCGACTTCCAGCGAATCGGAGCCGTCATAGGCGATCTCGACGCCGTCCATCGACTTGCCCATCTCGATGTAGCCGGCGACCTGGTCGTACTGCTTCTCATTGATGATGCAGCCGATGTCGGTGGACTCATCGCGGGGGTCACCGACCTTCATCTTCGACACCGCGTCGACGAGCTTGGACAGGAAGTCGTCGTAGATGTCTTCGTGGAGGAACAGGCGCGAGCCCATGGTGCACGACTGCCCCTGGCGGGCGAAGCGGGTCGAGAGCAGCACCTGCTCGAGGGTGTCGTCGTCGTTCGAGTCCGGGAAGATGATGTTCGGGGACTTGCCGCCGAGCTCCATCGACGAATGCGCGAGACGGCCACCGGCCACCTCGGCGACGTGTCGGCCTACGCTCGTCGATCCGGTGAATGAGACCTTGTCGACGTCCGGGTGGACGTTGAGGGCCTCACCGATGACCGACCCCTTGCCGGTGACGACATTGAGCACACCAGCAGGGAGGATGTCGGCGATGATCTCGGCCATCTTGAGGATGGTCAGCGGCGCATCCTCGGCGCATTTGAGGACGATCGTGTTGCCCGCGGCGATCGCGGCCGGCGTCTTGAAGGCGGCGATCATCAGGGGCGAGTTCCACGGCAGGATGCCGGCGACGACCCCCAGGGGCACGCGCTTGGTGTATTGGAGCTGCTTGTCTCCGGCGGGCAGGGTGTTGCCCTTGACCTCACCGGCGACGCCGCCCATGTAGCGGAACAGGTCGGCCAGGATGATCGTCTCCGGGCGAGCCTGGGTGCGGATCGCGTTGCCGGTGTCGAGAGCGGTCAGCTGGGCGAGCTCCTCCGAGGCGGCGTCGAGCGCATCGGCACAGGCCAGAAGCTTCTTCTGGCGTTCCTTGAACGGCAGGGCCGCCCACTCGGGGAACGCCTTCCGTGCGGCCTGGACGGCGCGGTCGGCGTCGGCCTCTTTGCCGTTGGGCACCGTGGCGATGACGACGTTGCGGTCGATCGGGGTGATGAGATCGGTGGTGTCGCCGTCAGCGGCGTCGACCCACTGACCGCCGATGAGCATCTTCCAGTTCTTGGCCTCTGGGAATTCCGACATTTCGGTCCTTTCGTTCAACGATGAACTCCTTAGGCCGAGCATAACGCGTGGCACTGGGCGGCAATACACCCGTTCGATAGGCGATCGCGCACACCCGATCTGCGCTCGGTGCACATGCGCGCAGTGCCTGCGCCGAGGCAGCGCTGACGTTGCCATCGGCCTCCCCGAGGCGGCTCTGACGTTGTCGTCGACCTCCCCGAGGCGGCTCTGACGTTGCCATCGGCCTCCCCGAGACGGCTCCGTCGTCCCAGCGCGACTCCTGCGGCCCGGCATCGCTACACTCGTGCCCATGACATCGACGCCTCCGCTGACCGAGATCATGTCCCCCGATTGGGCGAGCGCCCTGGCCGGAGTGGAGGAGCGGATCCACTCGATGGGCGACTTCCTCCGCGACGAGATCGCCGCCGGCCGCGCCTACCTGCCCTCCGGGGATTTCGTCTTCCGCGCCTTCGCCGAGCCGCTGTCCGAGGTCAAGGTCCTCATCGTCGGCCAGGACCCCTACCCGACGCCCGGCCACGCCATCGGACTGTCGTTCGCCGTCGACCCCGATGTCCGCCCCCTGCCGCGGTCGCTGGGCAACATCTATCAGGAACTCGAGTCCGACCTCGGCATTCCGCCGGCTCCGCACGGAGATCTGCGTGCCTGGTCACGCCAGGGAGTCATGCTGCTCAACCGTGCTCTCACCGTCTCCCCCGGCGAACCCGCATCCCACCGCGGCAAGGGGTGGGAGGAGATCACGGAACGGGCGATCACAGCGCTGATCGAACGCGATCAGCCGCTCGTCGCCATCCTCTGGGGCCGCGATGCCAGGAACCTCGCTCCCCTGCTGACCTCAGGAACCGCCGAGGTGGCCATCATCGAATCCGCACATCCCTCGCCCCTGTCGGCCCGCCGGGGATTCTTCGGCTCCCGCCCGTTCTCGCGCACGAACGAGCTGCTCGCTCAGAAGGGCATCGATCCGATCGACTGGGCACTGCCGGCTCAGGCCTGAGTCCGGATCAGACCTGAGCCCGGGTCCGATCTGAGTCCGAATCAGATCTGATTCGGACCGGTCGCGGTCTCCTCTGAGGATGCCGTTCCTCCGGCCCCACTCGGCTGAGGCTTCGCTCCTCCGGTCTCGGCCGACTGCGCCTTCGCTCCTCCGGGTCCGCTCGACTGGGTCTTCGCTCCTCCGGGCTGCACCGAGTCGATGACTGCGGTCGTGGGTTCGCCGCTGCGCACCTCCTCGACCTTCTCCTCGGCCGAACTCCGGCTCTTGAGGTTCTTCAGCGGCAGCGCCAGATAGCTGCCGAGCACAGCCCCGACTGCGAGAGCCGCATTCGCCAGGATCGCGGTGAACAGCGAGGACAGCCCCACAGCGAAGGAGACGTTCTCCGACTCCGACGCGATCTGATAGACGGCGGTGAAGATCGACAGCCCCTGCAGCAGGGTATAGATGCCCGGAAGCATGAGCACGATTGCCGGTGCTCCCAGCCGCAGGGCCAAGGGCCGGGAGAGGAACCCGGTGACGGTCGCGGCGAGAAGACTGGCGAGCACATTGTCGATGTGCAGCAGGGTCAGCGACATCATCGTGATGTGCGAAGCGAGTCCGACAAGCGCGGCAGGAAGGATGAACCGGCGCCTGGCCGACATCGCCACGGCACCGGACATCGCCACCACGGCCGCCGCAACCATCGACAGGATCGCCGTGACCACGTGCGGACTCGCCTTGGGCACGAGCACCTCGATATGGCTGAGCCCGATGGCCTGACCGCACACGATGCCCAACGCGATTCCGGAGACGATGCCGGCCAGGGTCATGAACACTCCGACCACTCGACCGGCCGCGGTCAGCGGGAAGTTCGTCAGCGCATCCTGGACCGCCGAATACAGCGATTGGGTCGGCAGGAGCAGGACGATGCCGGCGGCCACGAGGTACTGCGGGGAGTTGATGATCCCCAGATCTCCGGCGATGGTGGCGATGAGCGTCGCCGAGGCGGCCTGCAGCGCCGTGATGAAGAACGACGGCAGGTGGGTGCGCCCGATCAGCTTGCCGACCTGGAACACGACGATGGCCATCGTGATGCCCAGGGGCACCGCGACCGCCCCTCCCCCGAGCAGCAGGACGAGGGCACCGACCATCAAGCCCCAGGCACCGGTGGTGAACCATTCGGGAAACGGCCGCCGCTGCGTGCGTATCGCGTCGAGGCGACTGCGTGCCTCATGGAATTCCAGACGCCCGTCGACGAGGTCGGTGACGAGCTTGTGCACCGAGGCGAGCTTCGCGAAATGCGTGGACTCACCGCGGTTGACCCGCATCACCGTCAGCAGACGTCCGTCCGAGGTCGAATAGTGCACGACGAGAGTGTTCGAGGTCAGATCGATCTCGACGGTGGCCAGACCGCACGCGGTGCAGGCGGCGATGACGGAGACCTCGACATCGCTGGTGCCGGCACCGGCACGCATCATCATCGCCGCGATATCGGCGGCGAGGTCGAGGATCATCCGGGCTTCGTCTTCGCTCGGCTCCTTCGCCTGCACGGGCGCCTGGTAGGGGGTGCCTTTGAGCGCGGTGACGATGGGCACCGGCTGCGTGTTCTCCGTCGTGCCCGAGACGAGTTTGCCGACGGTGCGCCGGGCGACTCTCTGGGCGATGCGCTGAGACGCCCCGCGGTGGTCGGTGCGGGCCTTCGACCGTCCGCCGCTGCGTTCGGGCTTCGCCGCCTTCGCTGCCGCGGCCTTCGCGACGTTGTCGGGCTGGGGTTCCGGTGAGGACTCCCGCAGCTCGGCCAGACGCTGCAGACGGGTGCGTTCGAGCAGCTCCCGCAGGGCCTGGGATCCGGCCTCCGGGTTGCCGCGGGAGACCGGCGCCGGGGATGAGCCGCGGACAGGACCGGGTTCGGTCGGCGGATCGACCCGAACCTCGGCGGTGGTGGCGTCTTCGAGTTCTCTGTCGCTCACGGCTCGCTGATGAGTGTCGGGCCGAGCGGGTCGGCGACGTGCGCGGTTCCCGAGGCGGCGTCATAGTCGAAGACGCGACGACCGGAGACGAAGACGGTCTCGGCGCGGGAGTTCAGATCGAGCGGATCGCCCGACCAGATGACGATATCGGCGTCGCGGCCCACGGCCAGGGAGCCGAGGCGGTCGTCGAGGCCGAAGATCGCGGCGGGGTTGATCGTCAGCGCTTCGATCGCGACGACCGGGTCGAGGCCCTCCTTCACGGCCAGGGAGGCTTCGTGGATGAGGAAGTTGATCGGGATGACCGGATGGTCGGTGGTCAGCGCGATGCGCACTCCCGCCTCGGCGAGGGAAGCGGCGGTGGCCAGGGTGCGGTCGCGCAGTTCGACCTTCGACCGGGAGGTCATCAGAGGTCCGAGGATGACGTCGATGCCCTTGGCGGCGATGAAGTCGGCGATCTTGTGGCCTTCGGTCCCGTGGTTGATGACCAGGCGGTACCCGAATTCCTCGGACAGGCGGATGGCGGTGGCGATGTCGTCGGCCCGGTGACAGTGCTGGTCGAACGCGAGCTTGCCGTCGAGGACGTCGGCGAGGGTCTCCTTGACCAGGTCACGGTCGAACGGGGTGCCCTCGGCTTCCGCCTGGGCGCGTTTGGCCTGGTAGTTCCGCGCCTCGACGAAGGCGTCGCGGATGATCTTGACGGTGCCCATCCTCGTCGACGGGGTGACCTTCTTCTCCCCGTACACGCGTTTCGGGTTCTCGCCGAGCGCGGATTTCACGGACAGGTCCTGCGTCACGAGCATTTCGTCGACGATGCGGCCCCAGGTCTTGAGGAAGGCGGTGCGACCGCCGATGGGATTGCCGGAACCGGGTTTGATGAGCGCCGAGGTGACGCCGCCGCGCAGCGCATCCTTGAATCCGAGGTCGGTGGGATCGATGCTGTCGAGCGCGCGCAGGCCCGCCCCGTTGGGATCGGTCATCTCGTTCGTATCGTCACCGGACCAGCCCTCACCGTCCTCATGCACGCCGAGGTGGCCGTGAGCTTCGATGAAACCGGGCAGGACCCAGCGTCCACCGGCATCGATGACCTCGGTGTCCGCTGGGAGGGAAGAGGTGTCGACGGGGCCGGCAGCCACCTCGGTGATGCGACCGTCCCTGACCGTGAGCGTGCCCGATCCGATCGCCTCGGCGCGGTTGCCGGACGCATCGGCCACGGGCACGATCCGCGCGTTCGTGATGACGAAATCTGTGGCTGCGGGGACCGGGACTGAGCGATACATTCTGCTCCTAGCGAGGGGGTCGGCGACGACGTCTGTGCGGTCTCGAGTCTACGCCACTCGATGTGTGGACACGGTGACCTCGGGGCCGTTCGCCGCGTTGGCGGGACGCTTCCGGCAGGGCGAGTTCTCACCCTCTTCCCTCCCCATTTGCTACCTGACGGCGGCCCAGCAACCTCGCGCGAGGT
>NZ_JAJB01000060.1:0-29403 GCF_000583215.1 Brevibacterium sp. VCM10 | reverse complement strand
CGCCGTCAGGTAGTTCGGGGGGTGCAGTTGTAGCACAATAGGTGCCATGACATCAGAGATCGACGGCGCGACCGGCACGTCAGCGAGCGTCCCGGCCCGACTGTGGCACTTCCTCCGGGGACCGCGCTTCATCGATCTGCCGATCCGCCTGCTGGCCCTCATCATGGGGTTGACGATCCTCGTCCCCGGCTCCTTCGAGATCACCGAACCCCGCTACGCACGCCTGCTCGTCCTCGCCTACGGACTCATCGTCTTGGCCGCGTTCCTGCCGCTGAGCATCGTCGTCGCCACGACCGGTCTGGGAATCGGGTTCTCCATGCTCTACCCGGACCTGGAGAACATGTTCCCCGAGGCGCTCATCCTCGCCATCGCGGTCCTCATCAGCCGCCGTCGCTGGAGCGGGTTTGCGCTGGGAACCCTCGGACTGGCCGTCTACCTCGGCGCATCGACCCGACTCGGATCCTATGACGCCGGCTTCGAAGGACTCACCGACCTCGGGTACGGCTGGCTGACCTACTCGATCCTCGGCCTGTGCGCGTCCTTCGTCGAGGCCCGAATCCGCAGTGAGATCGACCGCCGCGAACGCGCCGCCGTCGACCACCAGAAATCACTCGACGCCATGCGCGCCCGGTTCACCAGCGATATGCACGACACCATCTCGCACTCGCTGACCACCGAGTCCGCGATCATCCGCACCCTCGCGAAGGAAAGCGACTCCGAGACCGCCGACCGCCTCGTCGCCGAGCTGGCGCTGGTCAACGCCGAAGCCACCAAACGGCTCCGGCAGCTGGTGACGAGCCTGAGCAGGTGGGAGACCGAGAGCTGCACCGGGGACTCAGAGACCTCCCGGAGCCGATTCCGCGCCGAGGCGGAGCAGCTGGCGACCGCGATCGAAGACGGGTGCGCTGCCGGGTCCGTTCCCCTGACCACCGAACTCTCCCCGCTGCCGACCCATGCGACCGGAACGCTGTCGCACCATTTCCGGGCCGTCATGCTCGAGCTCGCCACGAACGTCATCCGCCACTCCGTCCCCGGCACCCCCGCCAGCCTCGTCGTCGAAATGCGAGACGGCAGCGGCAGCCGAGCCGAACTGCTCTGCCGCAGCACGAACGCATCCCCGACCGCGCTGACCCGGGCCCCGCGGTCTCTGTCCCGCCGTGCCACGGCCATGGGCGGCGTCTGCCGGGTGCGCGAGGACGAGACGAAGAGAACCGTCGTCGAGGTGGCCCTGCCGATCCGCTTCATCTCCCACTCCTCATCGGCATCCCCGAAAATGGATACCGCGCGGTCTTCCTCGCACGCAGATACGATCGACGTCGTCGACGACGACTTCGACATGAGCACGGACACACCCGTTGCGGACACACCCGCAGCTGGGGCACCATCGGCGTCGACCACCGGAATCGATCGCGGTGCCGCTTCGGGGTCGGCCGGCGGTGCCGCTTCACGACCTGGCACGGGTGATGCCGCCGCGACGAAAGCCGCCGACGATTCCACCCCCGAAGGTGCGGCCGGCAGCCACAGCAGGAACCACCGCAGCCAGGGGCAGCGCACGAGTGACCGCGACAGGATCGACGCCTGATGACGGCGCACACCTACCCGGCCCCGCACCGGACCTCGGAGGCGACCCCTCACGTGAGACCGGAGGCGACCACGCCGCAGGCCGACCACGACATGACCCCTGAATCCGCCGCGCGCACCTCCGTCCTCGTCGTCGATGACGATTCGTGGACGACACGAGCGGTGGCCGCGACGCTGGAGGATGCGGGTTCTTTCCGTGTGCTCGACCCCGTTCACTCCGGCGAGGAGGCCATCGCCGCCTTCGACGCCGAGCGTCCCGACCTCGTCCTCATGGACGTCAACATGCCGCCGGGAATGAGCGGCGTCGATGCGACGGCGGCGATCATCGACCTCGACCCCGACGCCCGAGTCGTGCTCCTGACGACCGTGTCGCCCGGGCCCGGAATCGCCCGCGGACTCGAGGCCGGCGCACTCGCCGTGGTCAACAAGACGGCAGGGGAGAGGGAACTCGTCTCGATCGTGCGGGCCGCCTCGGCAGACGAGAGCCCCGAACTGCTCAAAGGCTTGGCCGAGGACATCGTCATCAGCGGTGATCAGCTGCCCGACGCCCCCGGCGCGGCACCGCAGCTGACCGCGCGCGAGATGGATCTGCTCACCCTGCTCTGCCAGGGACATGGCTACGAAGAGATCTCCGACGCCCAATCGGTGGCCATGTCCACCGTGAAATCGCACGCCCGCAACCTCCGCCTCAAACTGGGCGCACGCAACCTCGCCCAACTCGTCGTCCGTGCCCTCCAGTTCAAGTTCTTCTCCCCGGAATGACCCATCCCGCCGAGGCGGATCGTCCGGTTCCTTCCGCCCCGCCGAGGCGCGCGGTCCTGACGACGCAGACCCTCCCGGCCGCAGCCGACCATGGTCGGCCGTTGACTACAGTGGGAGCATGACCGACACCGCGATCCTGCGACTGTCCCGCCTGATCCGGGACACGGAGGGGTTCCTCCTGCCGCTGACCGAGATGGCCGGCGACGTCGTGGTCGCTCGAGTCGAATTCGGCTTCGACCTGCCGACGACTCCCACGCAGACGACGGCTGCACCGCACGCCGTCCCGCGAACTGCACCCCACTCCGGCCCGCCCACTGCTCCGCACACCGGCTCGCTCGCCCGCCCGCCCGCTGCTCCGCAGACCGGCTCGCCTGCCGGCCCGCCCACCGAGGCGGTCGGCCACGCCTCCCTGGCCGGGACCGTCGTCCTCGTCACCGAACCGGTGAGCAGTCCTGCCGGACTCGATGCGGTGCTGGCCGGCTATGCGGGCGCCGCCGCCCTCGTCGTTCCGCCCGGAACGCACAGCCACCTCGGCGACGGGGTCGAGCTGCGGGGGAGTGAGGGCCGGGTTCCGGTCCTCCTCGAACGCTCGCCGCATGTGACCTGGTCGGAGATCCTCGTGCATCTGCGGCAACTCACGGAGGGCGCAACGAGCGCCCTGGCCTGGCCCGATGTCGACGACCTCAGCGCACTGGCCGCCGTCATCGCCGAGACCACGGGCGCATCGATCACGATCGAGGACCCGGCCTCGCGTGTGCTCGCGCATGCCAACCTCGGCGGCGAACTCGACGAGATCCGACGCGAGACGATCCTGTCCGGAGCCATTCCCGACTGGCGGATCGCCGAGCTCGAGGCATCCGGGTTCCTCGACACGATCCGCCGTTCGACCGACGTCGTCGAACGGCCCGCCGAAGGCACATCACCGGCCCGGTCGGTCATCGCACTGCGCAGCGAAGGCGAGCTCATCGGCACGATCTGGGCGGCCTACCCGGCCGAGGTCGACCCCGAACCGCTGCGCGAGGTGCTGCGCGACGCCGCCCGCGCGGCCCTGCCCGTGATGCTGCGGACACTGCGCCGGTCGCCGTTCGAGAAGCGCATCCGTCGGGAGGCGCTCGGTGCGATCCTCGCCGGTTCGGCCGACCTCGGTCCGTCGGCGACTCTCCTGTCGCTGCCGTTCTCCGGCAGCTTCTGCGTCCTCGCCTTCACCGAGGCGGCCCCCGACCGAGAACCCGTCTTGCGGTTCCATCTGCGGGCCGCCTTCGCCGATGCCGTGCTCTCCCGGATCGAGTCGGGCACAGGAGCACATCTCGCGGCGCTCGTGCAGATGAGGGAGCCGAGGGATGCGGCGCAGATCCGGGACCACGTGCTCTCTACCCTGCGCCGATCGCTGCCGAGTGATGAGGTGCTCAGCTTCGGTGTCGGCTCTCCCGTCGACCGCCTCGACGAGGTGCATCGTTCCTGGTCGGAGGCCGCCTACGTCGTCGACGCCGTGCACGGCAGGCGGCGCGGCATCGGCGGTCGCGGCCGGGAATCCAGGAGCGGAGGCTCTGCCGGCGGCGAAGAGTCCCCGACGATCGTCGGAGCGACCGCCGAGGATGCGGCCGCCGAGGTCATCGGACTGCGCGTGGCCGATACCCTGCTGGCCGCCGAGCGCGATGCGCACGGCGGAGAACCCACTGGGCGCAGCGGCGATATCGGCAGCGTCGCACGACCGGCTCGGGCGCTGGCCGGGCATGACGGGCAGCACAACGGCAGTCTGCTCGAGACGCTGCGGGTCTATTTCGCCACGGTCGGCAATTCCGCCGAGGCGTCCCGTCGGCTGCACGTGCACACGAATTCGCTGCGGCACCGCCTGGGGCGGATCGAGGAGATCACGGGTCTGTCGACGGCCGAGCCGGCCGAGAGGCTGTGGCTCGAGCTCTCGGTACTCGCCCACGATCGTGCGGGCGGCTGAAGGCTTGAGGAGTCGTGTCGTGGGAAACCGACAATCGATCCCCGGGAAGTTTGGTGAATTATTGTTCGTTCGTCGAGGTCGACCGTCCTAGAGTGACAGCAGATCACAAACAGAGGACGTCATGCCCAACAGTCACCACTCGATCGCCGACGGTCGAGCACGTGCGATCAGAGCGATCGCCGAGAACAGCCAGCCCCTCACCGACCGCACCCCCGAAAGCGCCTCCGCTCCTGCGGGCGTGCCCGCCCCGCCGGACGGCGTGCCAGCTCCGTCCGAGGGTGTGCCCGCCCTGTCGGAGGGCGTTCCCACACTCTCGGATCGGGAGCCCGTGCTCGGGCTCATGGATCTCGATGCCATCGACGCCGCGTTCGAGCGGCTCACTTCGGCGTTCGATTCGGACCATGAGGTGCTCCACGCGGTGGCCTGCAAAGCCGTGCCGCTGCGTTCGCTGCTCGAGCGCTATGCGCAGCAGGGCGCCGGATGCGAAGTCGCCAGCCCCGGCGAACTCGAACTCGCCCTGGCCGCCGGGTTCGCTCCCGAACGGATCGTCTTCGACTCCCCGGCCAAGACCTGGACGGAACTGCGTCGGGCCGTCGACTTGGGCGTGTCGATCAACGTCGACAACTTCGACGAACTCGCCCGCCTCGACCTGCTGCTGGAAGACAGACGACCGACCGTCGACGAAGCACGGATCGGAATCAGGATCAATCCGCAGTCGGGCACCGGCACGATCGGGGCGCTGAGCACCGCCACAGAGACGTCGAAATTCGGCATCGGACTTGCTGACCCCGGAGCCCGCGAAGCCGTGATCGAGGCGTACCTGGCGCGGCCCCGGCTGAATCAGATCCACGTGCACTCTGGTTCTCAGGGCATCAGCCTCGAGCGCGCCGCCGTCGGAATCCGCACCGCGGTCGACCTCGCGCAGGAGGTCAACGCGCGTGCCGGGACGCGGCAGATCACCCGCATCGACATCGGGGGAGGCCTGTCGGTGAACTTCGACGGCGAAGACATCACCCCGACCTTCGCCGACTACCGAGCGGTGCTCGAACAGCAGGTCCCCGACCTGTTCGACTTCGACATCGTCACCGAATTCGGGCGTGCTCTGCTGGCCAAGGCCGGCACCGTCCTCACCCGCGTCGAGTACGCGAAGACCAGCGGCGGGCGGCGCATCGCCATGACTCACGCAGGCGTCCAGGTAGCCACCCGCACCGCCTACGCCCCGCACGACTGGCCGCTGCGGATCCTGCCGTTCACCGCCGACGGGGAACCGAAGATCGCCGAGGCGGTGCCCACGGATGTCGCCGGGCCCGCATGCTTCTCCGGGGATCTGCTCGCCAGGGACCGTTCGCTGCCGCGCCTCGACATCGGCGACCTCGTCGCCGTACCCGAGACCGGCGCCTACTACTTCTCCAACCCCTTCTCCTACAACCTGCTCCCGCGCGTGCCCGTCTACGGGTACCGCACCGCGGACGGGGGCGAAGCGCGATTCGTCGTCATTCGACGGGGCCAGACGATCGACGAGATCCTCGCCGAGGCGGGGCCGCAGTGGTGATCGGCGCGGACCCGAGGGCTTCAGGCGACGCTCAGGCAAGGCGGCTAACAATTCAGCAAACTTTCATGAATGAGCTGTGCGAGAGTGTATGGTGCCTTTAGTCTCGACAGCAGGTGACTGAACTCTGAGCAGCTCGCCGAAGTATCTTGACCCCCGAAGAGGAGATCAGAAGATGAACATCAGACGGATGACAGTTGCGGCAGTCGCCGCCGTGGCGCTGGCGCTGACCGGGTGCGGCTCGGACGGCGGCAGCGGTGGAGGCGGTGAGACCACCGACGACCTCACGCTCGGCACCGGCGGCACTTCGGGTACGTACTACCCTCTCGGCGGTGAGCTCGCTTCGATCTTCGAGGACAACGTCGACGGCGTGACCGTCAACTACGTCGAGTCCGGAGCCTCGGCCGAGAACCTCGGCAAGATCTACCAGGGCGAATGGCAGCTCGGCTTCACCCAGAGCGATACGGCCAACACCGCGGTCAACGGCGAGCTCGAAGACCTCGACGGGACGAAGATCGACAACGTCGGCTGGCTGGCTTCGCTCTACCCTGAGGCCGCTCACATCATCGTCCGCGAAGACTCGGGAATCGAATCGGTCGAGGACCTCAAGGGCAAGAAGATCGCGGTCGGCGACGCCGGTTCGGGCACGCGCGCCATCTCAGATGCCATCCTCGACGCCGCGGGCATCGGCGAATCCGACTACACCCCGGAGATCACCGACTTCGGTGCTTCGACCGACATGCTCGCCGACAAGCAGATCGATGCCACGATCTTCGTCGTGGGCACACCCGTGGCCGGACTGACCCAGCTGGCCGCGACGACCGACGTCAAGCTGCTCGGGCTCGACGACGATACGACGAAGACGATCGAAGAGGGATCGGGCGCGGAGTCCTACGACATCCCGGCCGACGCCTATGACTTCCTCGATGAGGACGTCCCGACCGTGTCCGTGTTCGCCTCCCTGGTGGCCTCGACCGATCAGGTCAGTGAGGACACCGCCTACAACCTCACGAAGGCGCTGTTCGAGCACACCGACGAGATCACTCTCGACGTCGGCAAGCTCATCACGAAGGACACCGCCATGCTGGGCGTCGGCGACGTGCCGCTGCACCCGGGCGCTCAGAAGTACTTCGAAGAAGAGGGCATCGAACTGCCGTGAGCGAAGATTCGACACCGACCCGGCCGTCCTCCGCGACGGCCGGGCCCGGCGCCGAAGAGGTGGCTGCCGGAGAACGCGCATCGGCCGACGTGCTCGCAAAGCATGACACCTCCAGCCGCTACCGCAAGGATCTCGGCTGGTGGGTCTGGGTGGTCGGCGGACTGTCCATCGCCTTCACCGTCTACCACCTCTATGCCGCCCTCGAACGGCCCTTTAACACGTGGATGCACACCTCGCTGCATCTCGCGGGCGCCACCGCGCTCATCTTCTTCCTCTACCCGCCCAGCCGTCGCCTCCTCGATGCGCCGGCGACAGGCAACCGCGTCGCCGACGCGCTGATCGGGCGCGGAAGCCGCATCCCCTGGTACGACGTGCTCCTCGGCTTCGCCGGACTCGGCTGCAATCTCTACGTCTTCGTCGAGTACACGCGCCTGGTGAGCAACTCCGTCCAGATCCTCGGCTATTCGAACCTCGACTACTTCGTCGCGATCCTCGGCGTTCTCCTCATCCTCGAAGCCACCCGGCGGTGTGTGGGCCTTCCCATCGTCATCATCGGCGGCATCGCCATCCTCTACGGACTCTTCGGCAACTACAGTCCCATCTTCACGCATTCCGGGATGAGCCTCGAGGACTTCGCGACGACGATGTTCCTGTCGAACGGGTCGGGCATCTTCGGCACTCCGATCCAGGTCTCGGCGAACTTCATCTTCCTCTTCCTCTTCTTCGCCGTGATGCTCGTGCACACGAACATCGGGCAGTTCTTCAACGACCTGGCCTTCCGTCTCACCGGCCGATTCACCGGCGGTCCCGCCAAGGCGGCTGTCGTGGCCTCCGGTCTCCAGGGCATGGTGTCGGGGTCGTCCGTGGCCAATACCGTCGCCTCGGGGTCGTTCACCATCCCGCTGATGAAGAGGTCGGGCTTCAAGCCCCACTTCGCCGCGGCCACCGAGGCGACCGCCTCGACGGGCGGACAGCTGATGCCTCCGATCATGGGTGCGGCCGCGTTCATCATGGCGCAGAACGTTCCGGATCTCGAATACAACGGGCTCATCGTCATCGCGATCATCCCGGCAGTCCTCTACTTCCTCGGGGCCTTCCTCTCGATCCACTTCGAGGCGAAGACCGACGGGATCCTCGGGCTGTCCAAGGCGAGCCTGCCTGACGGCAAGGAGCTGCTCAAACGCCTCGATCTCCTGCTGCCGCTGGCCGTCATCATCCTCACGCTCCTGTCGGGGATGTCGCCGATCCGCGCCGCGCTGTTCGGCATCGGCACCGCGTTCTTCCTCAGCTTCCTGCGCAAGTCGACGCGGATGGATCCGCGCGGATTCGTCACGCTGCTCGTCGAGGGCGCCCGCACGGCACTGCCGGTGATCGCGGCCTGCGCGACGGCGGGCATCGTCGCCGGCACGGTCACGGCGACCGGACTGGGCGGACAGCTCGGCAAGGGGCTGGTCGATCTCGCCGGAGGCAACTTCTTCATCGTCCTGGTCATGGTCATGATCGCCTGCATCGTCCTCGGCATGGGCCTGCCGACGACCGCGAACTACGTCGTCACGGCCACTGTCGCCGCACCGATCCTGTACAACAACTTCGATGTGCCGCTCATTGCGGCGCACATGTTCGTGTTCTTCTTCGGGATCCTCGCCGACATCACCCCGCCGGTCTGCCTCGCCGCCTATGCCGGCGCCGGCATCGCCAGGGCCAATCCGATGCGTGCGGGTGTCACCGCCGTGCGGATCGCCATCGCCGGGTTCCTCATCCCCTACGTGTTCATCCTCGAGCCGGCTCTGCTTCTCCAGGGCACGTGGCAGGAGCTCCTGTTGGCGCTCGTGACCGTGATCCTCGGCATGATCGGAGTGTCCTCGGGCCTGGCCGGGTACTTCATGGGTCGGGCCAACATCGTCGAGCGGGTGCTGCTGTTGGCCGCCGGGATCACCTTGATCTACCCGAACATCTGGGTCTCTCTCGTCGGTCTCGTCGTGCTCGTCGCAGTCGCGCTCATCCAGCGGCTGCGGAAGGCCACGACCACCACCGAGATCGCCGCCCAGAGGGCCGCGGCCACGGCCTGAAAACCTCATCGGTCCGCGATCCGTGCCGAGTGCACGGTTCGCGGACCGTTGTCATGTGTTCCGAGTCGCATGCGTCCTCCCGACCGTCTCGTACGAGCGCTTGCCAATTGTGCGGATCTCACAAGGCGACACGCCAGAAGTTGTGAGGTAGTGCTGCGATTTCACACCCGTTCCGGCATAGAGTGACAGACAACACATTTCGGCGGTCGCGGGCGGGGAACTCGTGACCTCGGTCCGGCCGCCGCAGGCAGGAGCCGCCTCCGGCGGCCGGAACCGAAGGGGTCCTATGGTCACTCAACACTCGCTGCGCCGCACCGTGCGCGTGGGCCTGCGCCGATGCCTGGCCGGCATCGCGGCGCTGGCACTCGCCGGATCGATGGCCACCTCCCCGGCGCAGGCCGCCACCTCGGAGGCGCCGGCGACTGAGAACGTGCTGCGGATCGCCACCGACGGATTCATCGATTCCTTCAACCCGTTCACCTCCTTCTACCTCGTGCCGACGAACACCTTCCGGTACATGTATGAGAACCTCGTGGCCAACGACGCCAAGGACGGCTCGGTCACCGAGGGACTCGCCACCGAATGGAGCACGGACTCCGACGGCAAAGTTTGGACCTACACGATCCGCCCGGACATGAAATGGTCCGACGGGGAACCGCTGACCTCGAAAGACGTTGCCTGGACCTACAACCAGATGATGGACAACGACGCGATGGCGGTGGCCAACGGCAGCCTCGTCGAGAACTTCGAGAAGGTCGAGGCCACTGACGACTCCACCGTCAAGATCACCCTGAAGAAGGCGCAGGCGAACAACCCCGGCCAGGAGATCCCCGTCGTGCCCGAACACGTGTGGTCGAAGATCGACAAGCCCAGCGAATTCAAGAACGACGAGAAGTCCGTGGGCTCGGGACCCTTCCAGCTCGACAGCTATGAAGCGAACAAGTCGATCACGCTCAAGGCGAACCCGAACTTCTGGCGCGGCAAACCGAAGCTCGACGAGATCCAGTACCGCTACTACACGAACTCCGATGCGCAGGTGCAGGCGATCCGCTCCGGCGAGGTCGACTTCATCACCGGCCTCAGCCCGGATCAGTTCACGGCACTCGAGGACGCGGACAACGTCGAACTCAACGACGGCGACGGCCGCCGCTTCAGCGGAATCTCCATCAACCCGGGTCTCGCCGACGCCGACGGCAAGGAATTCGGAACCGGCAGCGAGGCGCTGAAGGACAAGAAGGTCCGCCAGGCCATCCGTGCCGGCATCGACACCGAGACCCTCCGCAAGCAGGTCATGCAGGACTATGCCCAGCCGGCCACGAGCTTCATCCCCGCCGTCTACCCGGACTGGGCGCTGAGCCCCGACAACCCGGTCGTCAGCGGATTCGACGTCGACCGCGCGAAAGAGCTCCTCGACGACGCCGGTTGGAAGGAAGGCTCCGACGGCATCCGCGAAAAGGACGGCGAGAAGCTGCAGCTGCGTTTCCTCACCGATGCCGACGTTCCGACGGAGCAGAGCACCGCGAAGTTCCTGAAGCCGTGGATGAAGGACATCGGCATCGATCTGAAGAACGAATCGACCGATGCCGACACCGAGTCCGAACGCACCACCAAGGGCGACTACGACATGTACTTCTCGGGCTGGTCGATCAACCCCGATCCCGACTACCAGCTGAGCATCAACACCTGCGGTCAGCGCCCCGACGCCGAAGGCAACGGCGGCACCAGCCAGGACGGCTGGTGCAACAAGGAGTTCGACAAGCTCTATCAGGCTCAGCACGTCGAGCTCGACCAGGCCAAGCGGCAGGAACTCGTGCAGAAGGCACTGGCCATCCACTACGAGGAAACACCCTCGGTGACGCTGTGGTACCCGAACCAGCTCGAGGCCTATCGCTCCGATCGGTTCGAGAACTTCACCAAACAGCCCAGCGACGGCGGTGCCATCGCCAACCAGGTCGGCTACTGGGGGTATTCCTCTGTCGAACCCATCAGCGCAGGGGAGGCCACCGGCGGCGGAATGGGCGCCGGCGGTTGGATCGGCATCGGAGCCGCAGTCATCGTCGTCCTCGGCGGAGGCGGCTGGCTGCTCAGTCGTCGCAGGAAGTCCGACGACCGCGAATAGTTCCCTCGCCCACAGTCCGGGTGCCGCGCCACCCGCGCCACCCGCGCCATCCGCGCCGACTGCGGCATCTGCGCCACCCGCGCCGACCGCGGCACCCGGACCCACGGGCCTTCCCCCACCACCTGGAGCACCACAGTGAGCACACCCACCCACGATCCCCATTCCGGGGATCGCCCTGACCGAGGAACGGACACGGCGACCCCGGGCACAGACCCCACCAGCCCCGCCTCGGCGAAGGGAACCGCCGACACGAACCATCCCGACGCGAACCCCGCCGACTCGAACCCTCCCGACACGAACCCTGCCGCAGTCGACATGGACGAACCACCGGCCGGCGGATCGTTCGCCCGCTACTTCCTGCGCAAGCTCGGCGGGGCTGCGACCTCGATGGTGCTGGTCATCGTGCTCGGCTTCTTCGCGTTCCGCATGCTGCCCGGCGATCCCGTGCTCAAGATCGCGAAGGAACGGCCGATGTCCCCGGCGCAGATCGCCGAACTCCGCAGCCAGTACGGACTCGACAAACCCGTCATCGTCCAGTTCTGGGACTACCTCGTCGGCATCGTCACCGGCGATCTCGGCGAGTCCTACGTGTACCGGAAATCCGTGTCCGCCCTCATCGGCGACTACCTCGGCCCGACCCTGCTGCTCACGGGCACCGCGGCCGTCATCGCCATCGCCCTGGGCCTGTGGCTCGGGCAGCTCTCGGCCTGGCGGCGCAATTCCCTGTTCGACAAGCTCGCCTCCTCGACCTCGCTGATCTTCTGGTCCGTGCCGACGTTCTGGCTCGGCCTCATCCTGCTCATGATCTTCGGCGGCACCCTGCAGTGGCTGCCCACCGGCGGCATGATCACCCCGGGACTCGATCCCTGGTCGCCGGCCGGGATCATCGACGTCATCACGCACCTCATCCTGCCCGTCGTCTCGCTCGTCGCCGTCGTCTATGCGCAGTTCCTCATGATCATGCGCGCGTCCCTGCTCGAGGAGATGAGCGAGGACTACCTCACGACCGCCCGCGCAAAAGGCCTCAACGAGGATGAGGTCCGCCGTCGTCACGCCGTGCCCAATGCGCTGCTGCCGACCGTCACCGTCGTCTTCCTCCACATCGGCGGGCTCATCGCCGGTGCGGTCACCGTCGAAGCCGTGTTCTCATGGCCGGGACTGGGCAAACTCACCTTCGAAGCCATCCGCGGCCCCGACCTGCCGCTGCTGCAGGGCACCTTCGTCGTGTTTTCGGCGCTCATCATCGTCATGAATCTCGCCGCCGACATCGTCTACCGATTCCTCGATCCCCGCGTCAGGAGGGCCTGATGAGCGCGAACACCCCCGCCGTCGACGGCGCGAAGCTCGTGCGCGAACGCCGGCTGAACAATGCGAAGAAGAACTGGGCGCTCTTCCGCTCCGACACCCCGGCTCTCATCGGCGCCGTCGTCCTTCTCTTCTTCATCGTCATCGCGATCGCCGCTCCGCTCATCGCCCCGCCCTCGATGCTCGACGTCACGAAGCAGCTCGACGTGCCCCGCTACGCCCCGCCGAGCCTCGACCATCCCCTGGGCACCGATGACCTGGGTCGGGAGATGTGGGTGCGCATCCTCTGGGGAGCGCGCGTGTCGATCCTCGTCGGTGTCGCCGCGACCGTGATGTCGATGCTCATCGGCACCATCATGGGCCTGGCCGCCGGTCACTTCTCGGGACTGTTCGGCGGAATCATCATGCGCATCGTCGACTTCTTCATCGTCCTGCCCTCCCTGCTGCTGGCGATCGTCCTGTCCTCCGTGCTGGAACGGGGAGTCTTCACGATCGTCGTCGCCATCGGACTGACCTCATGGGCGTCGACGGCACGGATCGTGCGCTCGCAGACCCTCAGCGTCGAATCCCGGCTCTACATCGAAAGGGCGCGCATCCTCGGTGCCGGTCATTCCCATATTCTGTTCCGGCACCTGCTGCCGGCGGTGATGCCGCTCGTGCTGGCGAACACGACCCTGACCGTCGGCGGGGCGATCATCGCCGAATCGACGCTGTCGTTCCTCGGCCTCGGCGATACGTCCAAGGAATCGTGGGGCACGATTCTGAAGAACTCGATGGACGTGTCCGCGGCAACCTCCGGCTACTGGTGGTACGTGCTCACCCCGGGTGTGGCGATCCTGCTCGTCGTGCTCGCGTTCACGATGGTCGGGCGCGCATTCGAGGCCATCATCAACCCCGCCCTGAGGAGCCGCTGATGACCGATCTGCAGTTCGAGAACGTCTCGATCACTTACCGGTCATCCTCCGACCGCGGGGACGTCGTCGCAGTGCAGGACGTCAGCCTCGACCTGCCCGCCGGAGCCACCTTGGGCATTGCGGGGGAGTCCGGGTCGGGGAAATCGACGCTGATCATGTCGGCTCTGCGCCTGCTGCCGAAGTCGGCGCGTCTCGACGGGCGGGTCCTCCTCGGCGGACAGGACATCCGGGAGCTGAACTTCGGCCAGATCCGCGCGGTCCGGTGGGCGCAGGCCTCGATCGTATTCCAGGGCGCCCTGCACTCGCTCAACCCCGTCCGCGAGGTCGGCAGTCAGATCATCGAAGCACTCGAACACCACTCGAAGAACACGTGGACGACTCCGCAGAAGCGCCGGGATCGGATGTTCGAACTCCTCGCCGAGGTCAATCTCGAAGCAGCGAAGTCGAGTGCGTATCCGCACGAGCTCTCCGGCGGGCAGAAGCAGCGGATCATGATCGCCATGGCGCTCGCCTGCGAGCCGGATATCATCATCGCCGACGAGCCGACGACGGCACTCGACGTCATCGTGCAGAAGCAGATACTGACCGGGCTGGCCCGCCTCGTCGCCGAACGCGGGATCTCCCTGCTGATGATCAGCCACGACCTCGCCGTGCTTTCGGCCGTCTGCGCGGATCTTGCGATCATGCGCCACGGCCGCCTCGTCGAATACGGACCCAGCGACGACGTCTGCCTGTCCCCGCAGGAGGATTACACGCAGCAGCTCGCCGGTGCGTTTCCGCAGATCGGGGACCCCGAATCCCGGCTGAATCCCCGGACGCGGAGGCCCGCCGAGGTGGCCCGAGCCGAACCGTTCACCATGACGGATGAGGTGGTGCTCGAGGCGAAGGACCTCAGCGTCTCCTTCGACACCCGGCGGGGCCGCGAGCGAGCGGTGCGCGGGGTGGATCTGCAGCTCAAGAAGGCGGAGATCCTCGCCGTTGTCGGCCAGTCCGGTTCGGGGAAGACGACTCTGGCCCGGTCGCTGCTCGGGCTGCAGGAGGTGGAGGCAGGTTCGCAGCTGTTCTTCGCCGGCAAGCCGCTGCCGCGGAAGGCGAAGGAGCTGCGGGCCTTCCGGCGGCAGGTGCAGATGATTCTGCAGGACCCGGCCGGATCGCTCAACCCCAAGCGCAGCGTGTACGAAGCCGTGGTCGAGGGCCTGAAGGTGCAGGGGATCAAGGACCGTGAGTACGAGCGGGTCGTCGGTGCCCTCGAAGCCGCCGAACTCACCCCGGCCGAGGACTATCTCGAATCGATTCCGCAGGAGCTCTCCGGCGGACAGCGGCAGCGCGTCGTCATCGCCGGTGCCATGGCTCTCGACCCGCAGGTGCTCATCGCCGATGAGCCCGTGGCGTCGTTGGATGCGTCCGTGCGCGGGGAGATCCTGTCGCTGTTCCTCGCTCTGAAGAAGAACTTCGGCATGAGCGCGCTCATCATCACCCATGATCTCGGCCTGGCCTGGAACATCGCGGATACGGTGGCCGTGATGAGACGAGGGGAGATCGTCGAATACGGTGAGGTCGAGACGGTGCTGTCCGATCCGCAGCACGAATACACGCAGGAACTGCTCGCAGCGGTTCCCCGACTGGGAAGTCAGAGTCTGGTGAGGAATGAGTAGGCAGGATTCGGCCGGAGCCGTCGGTGCAGGCGGTGCCGCGCCTGCGGATGACGGTGTGGGACTCCCTGCACCGAGTCGGTATCTTCGCACCGCGCCACTGGCCGCCGGTGACACCGTCCGGCTGATCGCGCCGTCGGGGCCCACCGACGAGGAATCACTCCAGCGCGCCATCGCTCAGCTCGAATCTTGGGGTCTCACCGTCGTGCCGGGCGAGAACATCCGCGGCCGGCATCCGCGGGTGACGTACCTGGCCGGCACGGACGCGGAGCGTCGCTCCGACCTCGTCGACGCCTGGTGCGATCCGGACACGGACGCGGTGATCGCGCTGCGCGGAGGCTTCGGGGCGATGCGGCTGCTCGACGGCATCGACTTCGACCTCATGCGCAGGCATATGCTGCGCCGGGACGGACGCCCCAAACTTCTCACCGGGTCCTCGGACATCACCGCCCTCCACCAGGCATGGGAGCACTACCTCGGGGTGGCCTCTCTGTTCTGCCCGATGGTCGGCAACGACCCGTTCAAGAACTCGACGGTCGTCCCGGACGAGGTCGCCTCGTGGCTGTTCCGACCGTGGGGCGGCCGCGAACTCGGCTTCCCCGCTGACATCTCGTCGGGGGCTGCCTCTGCCGCCTCGGCGGACGACAATAGGTCACCATCGGACATTTCAGACGCCGAAAAGTCTCCGAAAGCGACCAACTTTCTGCCGGACACCGCTGCGGACGACGCGGCACGCCCGCTCAGCCGGGCTCAGACTTTGGTGCCGGGGGCGGCGAAGGGCCGCCTCGGCGGGGGAAACCTCAGTCTCATCGCCGCTGGAATGGGCAGTCCCGAGCTCGTCGACGTGCGGGAACGACGCGAGCGGCGGGGCCCGAGCATCCTCATGCTCGAAGACGTCGACGAGGAGCTGTACCGGCTCGACAATCTCATGGTGCAGCTGGTCCGCGGCGGGTGGTTCACCTCGGCAGATGCGGTGGTGCTCGGGTCGTGGCAGGACTGCGCGGCCGTCCACGAGGTGGAGGCGCTGATGATCGACTACCTCGGCGGGCTGGGGGTACCGATCGTGTCGGAGATGGGATTCGGCCACGATCCCGATGCCCCGAGTGCCCCGCTCGGAGTCGATGTCACCCTCGAGGCTGAGCCCGGGGAGCGGCCGCGACTGTGGGTGGATGCGCCGGCGAATACGACAGCAGAAGGAGAGACGCGATCATGAGCGAACTGAGATTCGACGGACTGCCCGGGGTGCGCTTCAGCGCTCTGGCCTTCGACGTCGACAGAGGGGAACGGGTGTTCGCCCACAATGAGAACGACGAACTCGACACGGCCAGCATGGGCAAGGTCTTCCTGCTCCACACCGCCTTGCAGATGTCTGTGGACGGGACCCTTGACCTCGAGGAGCGACTGCATCGACGACCGTCGGAGAGGGTCGACGAATCCGGGATCTGGTACCTCATGGAGCAGGACGAGCTGAGCATCTTCGACGTCGCTCTGCTCATCGGCGCGTTCAGCGACAACTTCGCCACGAACGTGCTCATCCGTCGGGTTGGGCTGGCGAATGTCGCTGATCAGGTGGTCAGGCTCGGGTACCGGAACTCGGGTCTGCACGACTTCCTGCGCTGGCCGCGTCCGGCCAAGGCACCGCGGACCCTGTCGACGGGCACGGCCGCGGAGCTCAGCGATTTCATGGCCCGGCATGCCAAGGACGAGTTCTGGGACGAGTCGACGAACGAGATCTTCCGGCGCTGGTTGGGAGCCGGCGCGGACACCTCGATGGTCGCCTCGGCGTTCGACCTCGACCCGCTCGCACACTACAACTACCAGCGTGACGTGTGGGTGTGGAACAAGACCGGCACGAACGGGACGATCAGGGCCGATGCCGGGATCGTGATGACGCGGATGCGCCGCGTTGCCTACGCGGTGTTCGCGAACTGGGAGCCGGGCACCGATCGCGTCGTCGACGTCATGCCGGTCATGCGCGAAGCCGGCGACGCGATCCACCGGTTCCTCTGAGCGTCCACTGAGTTCGACTGCCGCCGATGGGAGCTCGCCTTTCGTCTGACGAATGCCCCCCGACTGCTTTCGGACCGGTCTCGGCGTGGAGAGCCGTGGGGTAGTCTGGTGGGCGATGTCCGATACGATCTACCTCACAGGCGAAGCGAAGGCTCCGTCGAACAACCCGATCACCAGCCAGTTCGGGCTGTTCTACGTGGCGTTCGAGATCGCACCGGACACCCACCGAATCCTCGATGTGGACTGCACGGCGACGTTGGCTCTGACCCGGAACTTCATTCGGAGCCTGTTCGTCGATGCCGACATCACGGACCCCGGTCGACTGATCGAGCGCATCCAGCGCCGCTACCACGGATCCTCGCAGAAGGCGCTGATCACAGCTGTGAACAACGCCGCGAAGAAGTACCGCGAGGTCGCCGCCTAGGCAGCACGTCCGACCACCCCGATTGCCCGGGCCCTCACCGGACCGGATCCGATCGACAACTGCACATTGCTCCATCCCGGAGGGCATCCTCGGTGCTGCCCGTGGCCCTGCCACCGGCTCATCCGGTGCTGCTGCCACCCGCGCCGATTGCGGCGCCGCCAGCAGCGGCACCAGCGGCGCCAGCAGCGGCAACGTCGGCTCTGCCGTGCTCGGGACGGACTTATTCAATGAGGAAGTGTCGTAAGTGATCACGGACGGTTTTCTATTCATCAGCCTGCTCCTGGCGATCTCCGCAGCGCTCGTCGTCGCGGACCGGAGCGGACGCTTCAAGCTCTTCAAGTATGTGCCCGGCTTCGTCATCCTCTATATCGTGGCGGCGCTGCTCAACACCTTCGGCGTCTTCGACCATGACGGCGGGGACATCACCGCCGTCGGTGACACCCTGCGCGAGGTGATGCTGCCCGCGATGATCCTGCTCATGCTGTTCAAATGCGATGTCCGGCAGATCATCAAGCTCGGACCGAAGCTGCTGCTCACCTTCGCCGTGACCGCGGCGAGCATCATCGCAGGCTTCATCATCAGCTACCTCATCCTGCACTCCAGCCTCGACCCCGAAGCGTGGAAGGCCCTCGGCGCCCTCAACGCCTCCTGGACGGGAGGTTCGGCGAACATGGTCGCGGTGCAGGAGGTCCTCCAAGCGCCCGAGAACGTGTTCGGCTACGTCCTCATCGTCGACACGGTGCTCTACTCCTTCTGGCTGCTGCTCGTCTTCTCCTCCGTCACCGTCTCCGACAAGTTCGACACGTGGACGAAGGCCGATATGTCGAAGCTCGACTTCACCGACACGATCGCCGCTGAGGACGAGAAGCCGATGACGCTGCCATCGATCTTCGGACTCATCAGCTTCGCACTTCTGGCCTCGGCCCTGGCGATCCGCCTCGGCGAACTGCTGCCCGAGGTCGGAGCGGTCATCGACGGTACAGCGTGGACGATCCTCATCGTCAGCGTCCTCGGGCTGGCCATCGGATCGACTCGCTTCGGCAAGACCGCCGGATCCAACGAACTCGCGACGATCCTGCTCTACCTCATCATCGGCATCATCGCCTCCGGCTCGGACTTCACCTCCCTGGCCGAAGCGCCGCTCTACCTGGTCGCGGGAATCATCGTCCTGGTCGTCCACATCGTCATCATGCTCATCTACGCGAAGCTCACCCGCACCGAACTCTTCAGCATCGCCGTGGCCAGCACCGCGAACATCGGCGGAATCGCCTCGGCACCGGTCGTCGCGGGCGCATTCAACCGGCAGCTCGTCCCCGTCGGGGTGCTGTTCGCGCTCATGGGCACGTTCCTGGGCACGTTCCTCGGCCTGTGGTCGGCGCAGATCCTGTCCGGGCTGGCATGATGAACGGATCGAACCCACCTCGCCGAGGCGGCCGACCTCCCCACCGTGGGCGAGCCGCTCCAGGGCCGCACCGTGTATGCCGTGTCCGGTCCGACCGTCTCGACGGCCCTGACAGTTTGCACGTGCCCGCCGCGGTAGCTCGCATCCGCCCGCTCCGGCGGACTGCATCCGACCACCCCCGCACCGACCCAATCCGCCCGACCGGAAGGACCCGACCATGACCGCACCCACCACCGAATCCGCACCCAACGCTGAATCGGCAACAGCCGCAGCATCCGCACCCGCCGTCGACGTCTTCGACGGACACAACGACCTCGCCTGGTACCTGCGTGAGGAACGCGACTACAGCGTGGAGGGACTCAACGATCCGGACGTCTCCCCGTTCACCACGATGGACCAGCTGGCGGCCGGCAACGTGGCCGCGCAGTACTGGTCCGTCTACGTCCATTCCTCGATCACCGGTCCTGATGCCGTCAAGGCCACATGGGAGCAGATCGATGCGGTCCAGCGCGTCGTCACCGCCTACCCCGAACGACTCGCCTTCGCCCGCACCGCAGCCGACGTCCGCGCCGCCCGCGCTGCCGGTAAGGTCGCCTCCCTGATGGGCGTCGAAGGCGGTCAGCAGATCGACGAGTCCTTGGCCGTGCTGCGGTCCTACGCCCGCGCAGGGGCCCGCTACATGACACTGACCTGGTCGACCACTCATTCCTGGGCGGACTCGGCCACGGACGAACCGGTCCACGGGGGCTTGAGCGCCTTCGGCCGCGAGGTCGTCGCGGAGATGAACCGGATCGGCATGATCCTCGACCTCTCCCACGTCGCGCCCACCGTCATGCGCCAATCGTTGGACCAGAGCACGTTGCCGGTGCTCTTCACCCACTCCTGCGCGTTCGGGCTCAACCCGCACCCGCGCAACATCCCCGACGACGTCCTCGACCGCGTGCCCGGAAACGGGGGAGTGGCGATGATGACCTTCGTGCCGTCGTTCGTCTCGAACGCTCGCCGCGAATGGGTCGACGCCGGAGAGCAGGGAACCGCCCCCGAGGTGACCGTGGCCCAGGTCGCCGACCACTGCGATTACGTACGCGAGCGGATCGGCATCGACCACATCGGACTCGGCGGTGACATCTGCGGAGTCGATGAGCTGCCGACCGGACTCGGGGACGCCGGCCAGTACCCGACCCTGTTCGCTGAGCTCGCCTCGCGCGGATGGTCGCAGTCCGATTTGCGCAAGATCGGCTTCGACAATGCGATGCGCGTCCTCGACGCGCACGAGGACGCGTACACGGCATTCCTCGGCTCCGCAGACGACGCACCGTCAGTGGGAGGCGGCCCGGCCGCCTCGGCGGGGGATGCCGGCGCCGGTAGCGGCGGTCACGCAGACCACGCCGCTTCCGCAGGCAACGGCCCGGCCGCCTCCGCAGGCAACGGCCCGGCCGCCTCGGCGGGGGCGGAATCATGACGCGGCTGCTCGTCATCGTCAATGACATCGAATCCCAACCGGGGCTGCTGACACGGTGGATGATCAGCGAGAACGTCGAGTTCGATCTGTGCATCGGCGGGGTCTCCACCCTGCCCGGGCCCGCCGCTCTCGACGCCTATGACGGGCTCATCATGCTCGGCGGCGGGTACATGCCGGACGAGACGGACCGTGCGCCGTGGTTGGCCGATGAGGCCGCACTCGTCCGCCGTGCGCTGGAGGTAGACCTGCCGCAGTTCGGGATCTGCCTCGGCGGGCAGCTCATCGCGCACGTCATCGGGGGTGATGTGCGTGCTCGGACCGGGGCGCCGGAGAAGGGATACACGCGGATCGACACCACCGCCGAGGCGGCCGCGGACCCGGTGTTCTCTGCGATCCGGCCGCGGACCTCGTTCGTCGAAAGCCATGTCGATCGGATCGTGGCACTCCCCGAGGAGGCGACCCTGCTGGCGACGAGCGCAGCGTGTGAATTCCAGGCGTTCCGAGTGGGCCGGGCGTGGGGGACACAGTTCCATCCGGAGTCGAAGCGGGCGAACATCGAGCGCTGGGACGCGGAGAAACTGCAGACATTGGGGTTCGATAAAGATACCCTGTTGGAAGAAGCGTTGGAGCTCGGGCCCGAGAGCGAACGTGACTCGCAGGCTCTGTTCTCGGCGTTTCTCGCAGTGGTCCGAGGCTGAAGGATGTGCCTGAGGGCCTCGTCTCAGGCATAATCGGCGAGGCTCTGACCACAGTCAGGGCTGCCAGGTATGCGGGACAGCCGCCGTATCGGACGGGACAGGCGCCGCATCGGACACGGAGGAATCGTGAGCGACAAAGAACCCACGACGACGATCGACCCCGGTGACGGCCACCAGCCCGAGACCCTCAAGCGGGTCATGGGGCCGAAGCTGCTGCTTCTGTTCATCGTCGGTGACATCCTCGGAACCGGCGTCTATGCTCTGACCGGCAAGGTGGCAGGGCAGGTCGGCGGTGCCGGTTGGGCACCGGTGATCCTCGCCTTCCTCATCGCGCTGATCACTGCGTTCTCCTATATGGAGCTCGTGACGAAGTACCCGCAGGCCGCGGGTGCCGCGCTGTACACGCACAAGGCGTTCGGGGTCCACTTCGTGACGTTCCTCGTCGCCTTCGCCGTGCTCAGCTCCGGAATCACCTCGGCGTCGACGGCGTCGAACGTCTTCGCCGCGAACCTCGTGGCCGGCTTCGGTTGGGACGTCTCCGGCACAGGGGTGATGTGGATCGCGCTGGCGTTCCTCACCCTCATCGCGCTGATCAACCTCCGCGGAGTCGGGGAGAGCGTCTGGTTCAACGTCGTCCTCACTCTCATCGAGCTGAGCGGTCTGCTGCTGGTCATCGTCGTCGGGTTCTTCGCCCTCGGCGCGGGCGATGCCGACTTCTCGCGCGTGATGATCTTCGAGACCGAAGGCGACAAGAGCGTCTTCCTCGCGGTCACCGGCGCCACTGCGCTCGCCTTCTTCTCCATGGTCGGCTTCGAGGATTCGGTGAACATGGTCGAGGAGACGAAGGACCCGCGGATCTTCCCGAAGATCATGCTCTCGGGCCTGACGATCACCGGCATCATCTACGTTCTCGTCTCCCTCGTCACCGTCGCGGCCGTGCCCATCGGCGTGCTCGCCGAGAGCGAGACACCGCTTCTCGAGGTCGTCCGCGAAGGCGCTCCCGGCCTGCCGATCGATACGATCTTCCCGTTCATGACGATGTTCGCCGTCGCGAACTCGGCGCTGATCAATATGCTCATGGCCAGCCGTCTGCTCTACGGAATGGCCAAGCAGAACGTGCTCCCTCCCGTGTTCGCGAAGGTCCTTGCCGGCCGCCGGTCGCCGTGGGTGTCGATCATCTTCACGACGCTGATCGCCTTCGCGCTCATCTTCTTCGTGACCTCGATCCTGCCCGAGACGGTGACAGCGTCCCTGGGCGGCACCACCTCGCTGCTGCTGTTGGCCGTGTTCGCCGTCGTCAACGTTGCGGTGCTCATCCTGCGCAAGGACAAGTCCGGCAATGCCGAGCACTTCACAGCGCCGACGGTTCTGCCGTGGATCGGTGTCATCAGCTGCGTGTTCCTCGTCGGTCCGTGGGCCCGTCTCGATGAGCTCATCCAGTATCAGATCGCAGCGGCGCTCGTCGGCATCGGTGTCGTCCTGTGGGCCGTGACCTGGTTCTGGAACAGATCGACGAAGGGCACGAGCACCCGATTCCGCAATCCCGAAGAGCTGACGTGAGCTCATCCTCTCGCCGAGGCGGTGCCGTCCCTCGCCGAGGCGGTGCCGTCCTTCCCGGGAACGGCGGTGCCGTTCTTCGCCGAGGCGGTGCGTTCTCTCGCCGAGGCGGCCCCGCCGTCTCGCGTGGACGTGCACCGCAGGTGAGGTGAGCTCGGGATCACCCACCGAACCATGTCCGTACCGCTCGATATGCTTGAACGGCGGGTTCCCGACCTGCGCACTCGGATCTGTACAGCTCAATCCAATGAAGGTGAAAAATGACAGTACTCGTCGGTTACGTCAACAATCCCGCCGGACACGCTGCTCTCGATGCCGGCATCGCGCAGGCGAAGAAGGACGGCAAGGAGCTCGTCGTCGTCAATGCGTCACGGTCGGCGCAGCGCAACGACTCCTACCGCCTCGGCGAAGGGGAACTCAGGTCGGTCAAAGACTATCTGACCCGGTCGGACGTCGAGTTTCGCGTACTGACTTCGGGCAGCGAATACGACCCGGCCGAGCAGATCCTCGACACCGCCTCCGAGGTGGGGGCCGAGCTGATCGTGCTCGGAACCCGGAAACGCACCCCGGTCGGGAAGTTCCTTCTCGGGTCGACCATCCAGAAGGTCATCCTCGACGCAACAGCTCCGGTGCTGTGCGTCAAAGCCGCGCGCTGAGGGCTCGACGGCAACGGCCGCTGCGTGCTTCACTCAGCGGCAGCGGCTGTTGCGTATGGGCTTCAGCGACAACGGCTGTTGCGTACGTGCCTCAGCGGCAACGGCAGCGGCAACGGCTGTTGCGTACGTGCCTCAGCCGAGCCGCTCCATGATCAGGTCGGCGTTGACATGGGCGCCGGCAAGCACGCCGCTGGCGGTGCCGGCCACGACCATCGCTGACACGTCGGCGCTGTTGCCGACCGCCCAGACGCCGGGCACGTCGGTCTGTCCGGCCATCTGCGTGGGGATATAGGTGCCCATCCCGCTCGGGTGGGCAACGACCTCGCCGCCGAGCTGGGAGAACAGCTCGGCGTTCGCCCGCGCATAGGCACCGACGGCCAGCGCGTCGAAGGTGCGAGGGCTTGCGCCGTCCGCGGATTCGTCGGCCGTCAGCGAAACGACGGTGCCGGAGTCGGTACGGACCACCTCGGTGACGGTGGAATCGATGTACTCGATGCCGAGCGTCTCGAGCATTGCGTCCTGCTCGGAATCGGGAGCGGGAGCGGTGTGGCGGATGAAGCTGACATGGTCGCTGAGCTGGGAGAACAACATCGCCTGGTGGTACGACATGGCCGTCGTGCCGATGACTCCGATGCGCTGCCCGCGCACTTCGTAGCCGTGGCAGTAGGGGCAGTGCAGGACGCTGCCGCCCCACCCTTCGGGCAGACCCGGGATGTCCGGAAGTTCGTCACTGAGACCGGTCGCGATGATGATGCGTCGGGCCCTGACATCGACCCCCGCCGAGGTGGTCAGTTCGAATCGATGCCGCGGAGCCTCCTCGGCGAGGTTGGGGTCCGAATCGATCGTGCGCGCTTGCTGCACAGTCGCATCGATGAAAGCGACGCCGTAATCCGCGGCCTCGGCGCGGCCTTTCGCCACGAGATCCTGAGGTCTGATGCCTTCGTGGCCGAGGACGTTGTGTGCGTGCGGGCTCGAGGAATTGCGCAGTTGGCCGGCATCGATGACGACGACGGATCGCAGCGAACGAGCCAAGGCGATGGATGCGGCGAGGCCTCCTGCGCCACCGCCGATGATGGCGACATCGAAGGAGTTCTGCGCGGATTCGGCGGATGATGCGAGTGTCCCGGATGGGGAAGGTCGTGAACCTTCTGAAGAGGAGGGACGTGAACCTTCTGATGCGGAAGGTCGTGAGTACTCGGGTGTGGATGGGGCAGTCATGATTCTCCTGTGTGCGGATGAGTGGATGTGCGGCTGTGCGGTCGGAACGTGGATGGTGCTTTTGTGGCGAGCCGGTGCCGGACCGGTGGGATCCTCGGCGATGATTCGAGTGTGCTCCTTGTGCGTGTAAATCCGCAAATACATTTGCAGAAACAGCAAATTCTGTCATGCTGAGGGTATGGGAGAGTCAAGGGAGTCGGCGGAGAGCGCTGCCCATTCGACGGATCGAATGTCGGGGATGCTTGCTGACGGAGCCGCCCCGGTCGAGGCGCAGGAAGCCATCAGGCAGTCGTTGGCCGGCGTCGGCGCCCGGCTGCGGAGTCTGCGACAGGAGCAGAACCGCACCCTCGATGAGGTGGCCGAGCTGGCCGGAATGTCGACGAGTACGCTGTCGCGGCTGGAATCCGGGAAGCGCAAGCCGAGCCTGGAGCTGCTGCTGCCGCTGGCCGGGGTCTACGGCCTCCCGCTAGATGAGCTTGTGGGAACCCCGCCGATCGGGGATCCGCGCATACATATCTCGCCGCGGAAGTTCCATGACCAGACCATCCTGCCGCTCAGTCGCGGAGCGATCGGTGTGCAGGCCTTCAAGCACATCGTCGACGGGCGGCAGACGCCGAAGCTCGGTGCGCTGAAAACCCACCCGGGATTCGAATGGGTGTATGTGATCCGCGGTCGGCTCACTCTCATCCTCGGTGATCGGACGATGATCCTCAGCGCAGGTGAGGCCGCCGAATTCGATACTCGGACTCCGCACTGGTTTGGGGGAGCCGACGACGATGGCGTCGAATATCTCAGTCTCTTCGGTCCCGAAGGGCAACGGGTTCACATGAAGAGCTGACTGGGACTGCGAGCCGGCGCGGGCGCTCGTGGCTGTGGTTGGGCGGTGGTTGTGCGCTCTTGAGTGCGGCGGGATGCGAATTCTTCCTGCGCGACTGTGGTGGGGCGCTGGTCCTGCGCGCTTGACTATAGCGGGGCGCCGGCTCTGCGCGCTTGCGTACGGCGGGGTGCTGGCTCTGCGCGCTCACGTCAGTGGCGAGAAGTAATCTTGGTCCACTTCGTCGGCACGAACTACGAGAGGCCTCTCGTCTGACCGTCGCCGGCGATCATGGTCAACCATCGCATCCCGGGCGCAATCTCCATCTGACCAGCATAAATCGTACAAAATAGAAGTGTAGGAAAATCTACTCAACAAAATCGAACGAAACTATGGACTCTGTTCTATTGACGAATTAGAATAAGGGCAAGCCGAAGACATCAACGATGATGAACGGACACAGAGAAAATGGCTCTCATCCCCGACCGAAGGTACGACGAGCACAGCGACCGCGATGCAGGAAAGGCTTCGCAGGCACCACCACCCCCTCAAGGTTCACCGCCCGGTGGCCTCCCTCCAACTGCAGCTGGCTCTTCTGTCCGGTCTGCCGACAGCGGCTCCTCCAAGTCGACCTATCGGGAGCTGCTCGCTGAGGCCGGATTCGATCTGACCGGTCATCCGCTTGCCGACAGGTTCGACGGGATCGCCGACAACCTGGCCGACTGCGAGGACGGTGCCGAAGTGGGCACGGCCGACGACGGCGTCGCGGCCGTCGAGGGAGTCGCAGCTGTCCAAGGTGGCAGCGAACCGGCCGCTGTTGAAGCCGATGCAGAGGTTCTTCCTCTCCCGGGCGGCGATATCCGCGCCGGTCAGGGGCTCTGGACGAGTCGCACGACGATGCCGGAGACCGAGGCAGAAGTTCAGGAATGTATCAAAGAGATCGAAGCACGCCAAAGCGCGTGGATGAAGGCGAAGCGCGAGGAACGCGAGGCGCAGAAAGCTGCGGAGCGTGAGGAATTCCTGCGGAAGAACCCGCAGGCTCGTGCAGAGGACGAAGAGCTCGCACGGGAAAGAGCGGAGTGGAACGCCCGTGTTGAACGGTACGAGGCGAAGAAGCGAGCGCAAGAAGAAGCTGAACGTACCGCTGAGGCGGAACGCACTGAGCGACACAAGGCTCTCGCCGAACGCTATGACTCCGAAGCTGACGCGCATCCCCTGCTCGACGAATTTCGCTGGTCAGACCTGAAGCACGCAGCCCCAGAAGTCACGGAAAGCATCTGCGCTCTGCAGAGCCTGCTCGACGGACTGCACGACTTCACCCGCCCCATGGGGCCGGATGACGCGGTGACTCTTCTCGACGGTCTTGAGACCTTGAACCGTCTGACAGAATCCCTGTCGATCGTGACGCTCTCCGTGTTCGATCGTGTCGGCACGCCCCGCGACTACGGCGCGAAGACGACGAAGGCGCTGGTCCAACATCGCCTGAACCTGTCCGCGCACGAGGCCCACCGCCGCACTCAGCTCGCTGAGTGCCTGGGGAAGCGGACCAGCATCAGCGGGGAATCGATCGAAGCACAGTTTCCGATTCTCGCGGCGGCCCTCCGTGAAGGAGTGCTCTCGGCAAACCAGGCGTCGACCATCTCCAAATGCTTGAGGAACCTGCCGGTGAACGTGTCCGAAGACGACAAAATCAAGGCTGAAAGTCTGCTTGTCGAAAAGGCTCAGACTGTTCGCGTCTGCGATATCCATACACTCTTCGAAGAGATTCTGGGCTGGATCGATCCCGATGGTCAGGAACCGAAGGAAGCAGCGGACCGGGACAGTTTCGCTGTCAACCTGCGCCAAGCGAAGGACGGAACGTGGACCCTCAAAGGTCGCCTCGACGAGGAGACCGGAGGGATCCTCAACGGACTGCTGACCTCACGCATCAAGACTGACTCACCGTCAGATGAAGAAGGCTGTGACGATACGGCAGTCGGCGGGGCCGATCGTGACAGAGAAATCGTGGACACCTTCTCGGAAGTCCTACGCGGCGACCGCTCGGACTGTCTCGACCCCTCCCTCGACTTCGATCCTCCGCAGGTCGGCGAGAATGGAGAGATCCCGCAGGGAGCCGGTGTGAAACAGGACGGCACTCTGGTGGCCATGGCCGCTGAACAGCCGAGTGTGCGCCGTCGCATCTACGAGCGCTTCTCCAGCGTGATCGGCAGCATCGAGATGAATCGCGTCAAAGCCGGAGCGGCCTACGCGCTGGTCGTCACAGCCAAGGCTGAAGACGTGGCGAACCAGACCGGCAAAGCCGTGACCGGGGTAGAAGCGCAGTTCCCGATCGACGCCGCGGTTCTGGAAGGGCTGAACGGTTCGGTCTTCTTCCACCTCATGGGCGAGAAAGCGAAATCGATGGCACTGGCGACTGAACGACGCTTGGCCACCGAGAAGCAGCTGGCGATCCTCGCCAGTCGCGACCAGGGATGCACATTCCCCGGGTGCGACACTCCTCCCGGCTGGTGCGAAGCGCACCATATCGTCCCGTGGGCGGAGAACGGAAAGACCGACGTCAACAACCTCACCTTGGCCTGCGGCCCGCACCACCACCTGCTTGATTACACCGATTGGGACTGCAGAATGCTCATCGACGGTCGGCCCGCATGGGTGCCACCAGCGACCATCGACCCAGCACAAGAGCCGGTGCTGCATGCACGGTTCATCGCGCGGGAAATCGGAGAGACTCTCTTCGGCTGACCGTCAGGTTGGCCGGCTCCGGGTGGCCGCCGGGTCGGCGGGGAACGGATGGCCCCTCTGCGGCTGACCACCGGGCCGGCCACCTTCGGCTGACCGCAGGATGAACCCTCTTCAGCCGATCCCCAGGTCGGCGCGGATCGGAATGTTCCGCTCGCACGTACTGTTGCCCCGGTATGAAGCTTTCGATCCTCGATCTCGTCCCGGTCCGCGCAGGACAGACGACAGCAGACTCCTTCGCCGCCTCGAAGCAGATCATCGACACGGCTGACAAGCTCGGATTCACCCGCTATTGGGTCGCCGAGCACCACAACATGCCCTCCATCGCATCAACGATGCCTGGGCCCGAACTCATGTACCTCGGCCAAGGAACACAGCAGATTCGCCTCGGTTCCGGTGGGGTCATGCTTCCCAACCATGCTCCGCTGGCCGTCGCCGAACTCTTCGCCCTCCTGTCGGCGGTCTACGGCGACCGTATCGATCTGGGAATCGGGCGCGCACCGGGTACGGACCCGATCACCTCGGCGGCAATGCGGGGCCACCTCGGTGAGGGACGGATGGTCGACCGCGAAGGGCGAGCAATCGATCCCGTCGAACAGTTCCCCCAACACGTGATCGACACGCTCAGCCTCATGCGGCCCGAGGGGATGCGAGTTCCGCTCCACGGTGGGCGCGAACACGTGCTCAAGGCGACTCCCGCGGCAGTGCCGGGAACGCAGCCGCTGCCCTGGCTGCTCGGATCGTCCGGATACTCTGCGCGGCTGGCAGCTGAGCTCGGCATGCCCTATGTCTTCGCCAACCACTTCGCATCCGGTGCCACCACCGGAATGAAGATCTACCGCGACAAGTTCACTCCGGGCGCCTATGGTGACACGCCGCAGACCTTCGTCACGGCCAACGTCGTCGCAGCACCGACCGAGGAAGAAGCGCAGCTGCGCTCGGAACCCTTCATGCTGCAGATGGCTCGACTGCGCACCGGCGGACCGATGGAGAAACTGCACCTGGCCGGCGACGACGTGCGATCCGCGATGACCGACCAGGAGCGCATGGTCGGCGAGGAGCTCTCCGGCAACTGGATCATCGGCGACACGGAATCCGTGTCCGCGCAGCTCGAGGAGCTCGCAGAGCGGTTCGACGTCGACGAGATCATGATCCAGCCGATCGCCGGCGCCATGGAAGGCGAAGACGTACGCGAAGACCCGGGACGGATCCAGACGATCGAATTGCTCGCCGCAGAAGTCCTCGGTTCCACCACAGCTTCCGGCGTCGCTGGTGCGAGTACCGATAATTGAGAGCTGGTGCAGGCACCGATACGTGAGACCTGACTGAATGCTGTCCTCGGTGCCGCTGGCTGATATC